>CAKUCT010000033.1 GCA_934643765.1 uncultured Oscillospiraceae bacterium | reverse complement strand
CTTGTGGCTGGCCTTTTCACAGTAGATCGTCGCGTCAATGTCAATAATCCCGTCGTCCCGCTCGGAGAATTTTGTGATCTCCACCGCCGTGCCGTGCGGAATTTCCTTTTCCAGGTTCCACAGCAGCTTTTCGCGGATAATCTCAGCCATGACCTGTTTTTCCGGCATATCCGTGACCATATCCTCCGGGAAGAGCATGGGGCCGGGCTGGGCATATTTTTCGCACTCTGAAAGAAGCGTCGCCACGCCGTCGCGCCACTTGGCGCTGATGGGAATGACCGCGTCGAAGTCAAACTCTGCCTGATAGGCCGCGATGACGGGCAGCAGCGCTTCTTTTTCCACGGTGTCAATCTTATTGATGACCAGCATGGCCGGCGCGCCGGAGGCTTTGATCTGCCGGATGAGCTCCTGCTCCTGCTCGCCGACGTTTGCAATCGGCTCCACAAGCAAAATTACCGCGTCCACGTCGGCAACAGATTCTTTCACGACGTTTACCATGTAGTCGCCAAGCTTCGTGCGCGGGCGGTGAAAGCCCGGGGTATCGATAAAGACGAGCTGCGTATTTTCCCGGTTCACAATCGCGCAGATACGGTTGCGGGTCGTCTGCGGCTTATTGGAGACAATGGCAATTTTCTCGCCGACCAGCGCGTTTGTAAGCGTCGACTTTCCGACATTCGGCCGGCCGGCAATGGTAATCATAGCGGATTTTGTTTTCATTGGTACTTCTCCTTTATTTCCGCGGCAGTTCAATTTCGGCTAAGATCGCCTCTTCGCGCGCGCGCATCTGGCGCTTCATGGGCCCTTCGTCCACATGATCGTAGCCCAACAGGTGCAGAATCGAGTGAATTGTGAGATACCCGACCTCGCGTCTGGTCGAGTGTCCGAACTCCTTGGCCTGTTCCTTCGCCCGCTCCAGAGAAATTGCCATATCGCCCAGCGGCACAAGACCTGTCTCGGGGTCCTTGTATTCGTCCCAGCTTTCGGGAAGCTTGCCCGGCTCCAGCTGGAACATCGGGAACGACAGAACGTCTGTCGCCTTGTCGATATTCCGGTATGCCTTATTGATCGCGCGGATGGATACGTCGTCCGTAATCAGGACGTTGATCTCGCACGGAACGTCCACGCCCTCTTCGTCCAGCGCCGCAACGATGCACTTGCGGATCTGGCGCTTGAGAAGCAGCGCGTCCGGTGTTTTTGCTTCACAGGTCATCACAATGTTATGCTTCATGTTCTGTCCCTCTTCTGATGAAATGTCTTGTGCGGTGCGCGGAAGGTCTTCTGGCTGTCCGGCAGGCGCGTCTTTTCAAACTGATCATACGCCGCGACAATCCGCTGCACCAGCGCGTGGCGCACCACGTCGCTGGCCGTCAAGCGGCAGATGGCGATATCCTCCACGCCGTCGAGAATCTTGATGGCCTCCTTCAGACCGCTGATCTTATCGCCCGGCAGGTCAATCTGCGTAATATCGCCGGTGATGACGATCTTAGAGCCGAAGCCAAGGCGCGTCAAAAACATTTTCATCTGCTCGCGCGTGGTGTTCTGTGCCTCGTCGAGAATGATGAAGCTGTCGTCCAGCGTCCGGCCGCGCATGTAGGCCAGCGGCGCAACCTCAATGTTGCCGCGCTCAAGATACTTGTTGTACGTCTCCGGGCCCAACATGTCAAAAAGAGCATCGTACAGCGGCCGCAGATACGGGTCGACCTTGTTCTGCAGATCGCCCGGTAAGAAGCCAAGCCGCTCGCCCGCCTCCACGGCAGGGCGCGTCAGAATAATCCGGTTGACCTCCTTTGCCCGGAACGCGGCCACCGCCTGCGCCACGGCCAGATACGTCTTGCCCGTACCGGCCGGGCCGACGCCGATGGTGATCGTATTTTTGGAGATGGCCTTGAGATAGGTCTGCTGGCCGATGGTCTTTGCCTTGACGGGGCGACCCTTGGCCGTCACGCAGACGACATCCTTGGCCATCTTTGTGACCTGTTCCTCTTTTCCGGCGCGCACAAGGTCAATGAGATAGCGCACCTTCTGGTCGTCAATCTCCTCTCCCTTGGCGGCCAGCGCCAGCAGCGCCTCAATGGCGCGCGCACCGGCATCTACGGCTTCTTCATCTTCCGCCTGCACCTTGAGCTCGGTGTTGCGGTTCGTGATATGCACGCCGAAGGCCTGCTCAATCTTTTTGATATTCTCGTCAAAGGAGCCGAAGACGTCGATCAGCTGCTCGACGCGCTCGGCATTGATGGTTCGTTCTGTCATGTTTCTTCTTCCTTTATCCTTGCGCGTACCATGCGCGCGATCATTTCCTCGCACTGCACAGACACGGTATAGTTGTATCTCCCGTCCGCCTGCACCATTGACGCGGTCTCCTGCTCCACGGTTCCGGCTATCATCTCCTGCCGGATACTGCGCAGCGCCTGCGCCCGGCAGAGCGCCTTGGCGTCCTGTGCGTCTACTGTCCGGGCCTGCAGCGTATACGCCCGGCTGGTCGTCACGGCAATGCCGGCCGGCAGCGTCAGCCCGCCCGGCAGGCGCAGCATATGGGTCACGGTTATTTTATCACATCTGCCGGTCAATTTTCCACCGTTTGTGAAAATATTCCACCGTTTTTCTCCCACGATCAGAGATATTTTCGTCTGCTCCCTGCCCGTATACGTCTTTTCCAGCACCGATTCCGGCGTCACCACCTGTTTTCGGTACAGCGTCCTGGCGTAGATCTCCGCCAGGGCCGCGCTGACTCTAGTCGTAAACTCCAGATCGGTAAAGGCCGAGACCAGAAGCTCGCCTTCGCGGACGGCCTGCCCCGGCGCGCAGAGGCAGTTTCCCTCCAGAACCGACACCGACGTCAGAACGCCGTCCTTCGCGGCGATCACATCCGTCGCTGTGCACCGGTCCTCGGGCGTGATCTTCTTCGGCCGCTCGCGAACGATAACGCGCGCGCGCATACCGTTCTGCTGCACGGTGAACCACTGCAGCTCCGGAATCAGAAGCAGCATCTTGTTTTTCAGCTCCTGCGGCCGGATGTCCGGCCCATAGGTGCCAAAGCCAACGCCGAGCGTGTGCAGCGCGCGCAGGATTTTTGCATCCGGCACGGTCTCGTTGCCCTCCACCTCGTAAAAAAACACGAACTTTGGCACAATGATTGCCGCCAGCACGCAGACCATCAGCGCAAGCACAAGCGCAAGCCTTCTCCTGAGTCCTCCGAAATCGTGCCGCAGGCCGTATTCCTGCACACCCGTGACATCGCACATCGCCTTGCGCGCTGCAAGCTCCACACGCGCAAGCGAGCGCCGCAGCGTCAGAAATTCCAGCGTAAACGCGTCGATGCGGACCGGCTCTACCACCGCCACACGCAGCTGCGCAAGCCGCTCCAGAATCCACTCCGGGCTTGCCCCCGTGACGCGCACGCGGCAAAAGCCCAGCACATACCACACTGCGCGCCACATCACCTGCCGCCTCCCAGAAAGGAAATGGCCGCAATCCGGCCCGTCACGGTCAGCCGGTCGCGGTGCATGTGCCGCAGCTCCAGGCCGCTTCCTTCAATCGTCACCTCGCCCGTGTTGACGGCCACGACAATCTTTTCCGGCTCATAGGCGACGATCGCCTTGTGGCAGTCCAGGCTGCACTCTTCAAATCCCCGCACCTCCATGTGCGGAAGCTCCGCCGCAATATCCAGCGGCAGATCAAAAAGCTTTGCCGCTTTTGTCAGAATCGCTCTTGCGTTTTTCATCTGTCCACCTCTTTTCAGCTCTATCTTATGCCGCCGTACTGAAATCTTGCCGGGTCTGCATAGATTAACGCTGAGGTGATCTGATTGCGAACGAAATTATCCGCCGCGCTGCAAAGGTTCCTGCAGGGCGGTGCCGTCGGCCTTTGCTATCTGGCGCTGATTCTGCTGCCGCGTGAAACGTCCCAGGCCGCCATCGACGCGCTCTCGCTCTGCGCGCGCGTCATTGTGCCGTCGCTTTTCCCGTTTTTCGTGTGTGCCAATCTATTCTGCGCGCTGCGCCTGGCAGCCCCGCTGGAAGCCCGGCTCAGCCGCATCATGCGCCCCGTTTTCGGCGTATCCGGCGCGGGTGCGGCGGCGCTCGTGCTGGGGCTGACCGGCGGGTACCCCTCCGGCGCGCAGGCCGTGGGCGCACTCTACAGCGCCGGAGCGATCGACCGCCGTGAGGCTGAAAAGCTTCTGGCCTTCTGCAATAACTGCGGCCCAGCGTTTATTTTTGGCATCGTCGGCCAGAGCGTTTTTCACAGCGCGGCCATCGGCCTTCTTCTTTACCTGGTGCATATTCTCTCTGCGCTGCTCTGCGGCGTTTTCCAGCGCGGGAAGCACCTGGAACCCTGCCGTGCAGCGCGCGAAGAGGCGCACGTTCCTGCGCCCGCGTTTTCAGACGCCTTTACACAGTCTGTTAAAAAGGCCGGGCAGACGGCGCTGGAGGTGTGCATGTTTGTCGTTGTGTTCGGCGTCTTGTCCGCGCTTTTCCTGCTGCCGGCAAGGCGGTATCTGCCCGCGTCCGTCCTTCCGCTCCTCTACGGCGTGCTGGAGCTCTCCGGCGGGGCGTGCGTGCTGGCCGGGACGGAGCTGAGCGTTTGCCTGAAATTTATCCTCTCCTCGTTTCTGCTCGCCTTCGGTGGTCTGAGCGTCCACGCGCAGACGCGCGCCGTGCTGCACGCGGCCGGGCTGGATGATCTTCCGGTCTTCCGGTATAAGCTCCGCCAAGGGCTTCTTGCCGCGCTTCTGAGCGTCCCGGCGGCCTACCTGTTCCACCTGGAGCGCTTCGCCGCCCCGGC
The DNA here is from genome assembly GCA_934643765.1 of uncultured Oscillospiraceae bacterium. Lineage (GTDB taxonomy): Bacteria > Bacillota > Clostridia > Oscillospirales > Oscillospiraceae > CAG-170. The sequence continues at coordinate 7,640 of CAKUCT010000033.1, read as the reverse complement.
CTTTGCCGCAGCGGATGGAAATCCGCTGCTGATCGCGGCGGAGCTTCTGTTCTGCGTCGGGCTTTGTTTGCATTTCCGGAAAATGGCGGGTAGCAATTTTGCGCGCCATCGTGTATAATAGACGCAGCTTTCAGAAAGGCGGTGCCGCGTTTGCTGTTTCGCAAGAAGATCGACCGATATTGTACATACTGTCAGTTTGCAGGCCGCGTGGACGAAGAGACCATGGTCTGCCAGCATTACGGCATCGTTCCGTGCGACCACCGCTGCCGCAAGTTCCGCTACGATCCGCTCAAGCGCGTCCCCGGGCGTCCGAAAGCCAAAGAGTTTCAAAAATTTGAAACGCAGGACTTCAGTCTCTGAGTCCTGCGTTTTGCGCTGAGAAAGATTGCCGGGTTTGATTTGCGGAATCTGCGCAGACTATCTGCGAGGTGAAGCAACATGGCACACAAACAGAAGCCGCAGAAGCAGCAACCCGGCAAGGGTTTTCCCTACTCTCCCACGCCGATGGTCCGCCATTTCCCCGGCGCACCGGAGGACTGCTTCGATCTGGTCAATCAGTACGGCACGTATGAAATCCAGCGCACGGCAGACACCGACAATTTCTTCCCCGCCATCGCGCAGGGACTGCCGAAGGGCATGCATTTTGCCATCGGCGCAACAGAAATTGAAGAAACCGGCAAAGAATAGACAAAGCGCGGCGCAGCCATCCGGCTGCGCCGCATATTTTTTATCGAAGAAGCCACTGCCTCGCAGAGTTCGCCGTCAGCAGACGGCGAATAAATTAACATTCATTTTATCCGGCGGCGTTGCCGACCGGAAAAATTCCGCCCGCCTCGCCAGTGTGGAAATTTTGCGCCGCGCGCAAAATTTATGCGCGCAGCGAGGCGCAAACTCCATTGACAAAAAGCATTGCCTTTTTGTCAGGCCCATGTTTCCCAGACTTCCGGACAGTACCCCACGGTGGCCTGCTTTCCGTTGCGGACGACGGGCGTTTTCATCAGCTTCGGATTGTCGAAAACCTTGTCCTCTTTTGCCCGCGCGTCGTCCATATAGCGCATGAGATCAATCTCCGGCGCCTTTTTGTCCCAGTCGATGAGCTTGTCAATTCCGCCCACCGCGCGCAGCACGCTGTCAAACTCTCCGCCGGACATGCCGTAGCGGATGAGATCGATCTGCTGATATTTGATTCTGCGCTCTTTGAACCAGCGCTCTGCCTTTTTTGTATCAAAGCATTTGCCTGTTCCGAAGATCTGGATATTCATCTTACTCCTCCAGCATTTCATCCGCCTCGGCCATCGTGTCCGCCGAGAACAGGAACTCTCCTCTTGCCGAATATACCTCAATGTGGCCTCTGACATATTCCATCCGATATTCCATCGAGCAGCACTCCTTTTGTTTTCTGCACTTAGAATATCAGATCGTCTGTCCTATAATCAGGACTTATGCGGCCCTGTCCGCTTTTTTACCAATCTTCTTCTGCACTCTCGCTGCGCCAGAGGGCCGTCAGTGTCAGATTCTCCTGCACACGGGAATTCTCATCAATGACTTCGCCTGCCTCTGTCACCCAGCCGGCAAACTCGTCATCGTCGCAATACGCCTCAAACATCGGGTCATAGTAGCTTCCTGTCTCATAGACCGCCACGTCGACCTCCACCGAGCCCTTCTGCGTCTGGAACAGGACGTAGTTGAACCCGTCGGTATTGCGCGCGTTGTAATCTCCGTTGAAAAACAGCTTGAGCTCATAGATCCGCCGCTCGATCAGCCCCATATGAATATCCGCGCTGCTCACGTGGCACCAGATGCCATAGGCCGAGGCAAACTCATTGACGGTGTAATTGCCCGAAATCAGAAGCGACGCGATCCGGGTCGGCTTCTTCTCGTCCATCCAGTAAGCGCCGTTGTTGTATGTAAAGGACATCAGCGCGTCATACTGGTTGTCGCGGAGCGTGATGCGGTTTTTCTCCAAAAACGCATCGATCTTTTCTTCAAACTCCTTCAGCCGCACGCGAAGCAGCCGGTCTGCCTGCTCCTGCGTGATGCCGTCGGGGTAATCGTCCTTTTCACAGTAGCTGCCATAGCCGATGGAATACTGCGAGTAATCCCAGTAGGCTTTTTCGACGAAGCCTTCTCTTGCCTTGATGAACGCCACGCCGTCTTCCGTCGTGCGCAGGACAATCGGCTCGTCGTTGTTGATTAAATCGTCCTCCGCACCCGGCTTCTGCGCGGCGCGATAGTTATAGATCCGGCTGACAATGGCCGACAGCTCCGCGCGCGTCAAAGATCCGTTGGGCCGGAACGTGCCGTCCGGGTAGCCGTCAATGACGCCGATCTCCGCCAGGGCGTGGGTATTGTCATCGTCCGTATCGGTAAAGAGCTGCTGCGTCTGGCTGCGCGTCACGCCGAGCGCCAGCGCCGCCACCTTCGCGGTTAGCTTCCGGCTCATATTGACATCCAGGTCCGTAATTTCCCCGCGCTCCAGAAAGCCCTGCTCCAGCGCGAAGTTCAGATAGCCTCTTGCCCAGTGGCTCGGCGCGGTCTCCGGCTCCGGATAGCCCGCCGCGAGAATGATCATTTTCAGCGCTTGGCCGGTCGTTACCTTCTGCTCCGGCTTAAACGTTCCGTCCGGGAAGCCGCCGATGATGCCGCCCTCATAGAGGTTCATCACAGCGTCATAATACCAGTTGCTGCTTGTGACATCCGGAAACACGGGCTGCTGCGGCTGTGGCTGTTCCTGCTGTTCGAGCTGGTCCTGCTGCTCCCAGAAAAACTCCTCCTGCGTGTTGTCGTACCAGTTATCTGTTTCCTCTGCATACACTGCCGCATGAAACGAGGTCAGCAGCAGCACGCTCAGAATGAGGCGCGTCATCCATTTTCTTGCCATATGCGCACGCTCCTTCCATCAATTTATTACAAAATTGATACAAGTATAGCACAAAAAATTACAAAACGCAACCTCCCGAAAGAACTTTCCAGGAGGCTGCGTTGTATCAAGCTTACATCAGCTTTTCAAGCCACGCGAGAATATCCCCGTACACTTCCTTGTGATTGACCTCGTTGAGCATCTCGTGCCGTCCCTCGGGATACAGGCGGATAGAGACATCGCGCAGCCCCGCGCGCTTGAACGCGTCGATGCAGCGAAGCACGCCCTCTCCCATCGCGCCGACCGGGTCCTGCATGCCGGAGACGAACAGCACCGGAAGGCGCTTGTTCATCTTCTGGAGGTTCTCTGGCTTCTGGTTCATCGAAATGCCCGTCAGCATATCGCGCGTCAGGCCGACCGTCGCATCAAAGCCGCACAGTTCGTCCTGCGTGTAGGCATCGACCACCGCTTCATCCGAGCAGATCCAGTCGTTTGCCGTGCGGTTGGGCTTGAACTTTTTATTATACGCGCCGAACATCAGCTCCTTGAGAAGTTTGCTGCAGCCCTGCTCTCCAAGGCGCATCTGCTCAAGCTTACACAGCGCAAGCCCCGCGCGCAGTGCGGCCTGCGGCTGCCAGCCGGTGCCGGAAATGATCGCCGCATCCAGTGCGTCCGGATAGGTGTAGAGATATGTTCTGAGCAGGAACGAGCCCATACTGTGGCCCAGGAACACATACGGAAGGCTTGGATAGCGGGCGGCCATTTCATCGTGCAGCCGTTTTTCATCGGCCACCGCCGCCATCCAGCCGCCGGAAAAATAGCCGTAGGGCATGCCCTCGGAAACGGACAGGCCGTGTCCCATGTGATCGTCCGCGGCTACCGCGAAGCCGTGCGCGTTCAAAAAGCACGCAAAATCATCGTATCTTCCGATATGCTCGGCAATTCCGTGGACAATCTGCACCACCGCGCGCGCCGGCGCCTCCGGCGCCCAGAGACCGCAATGCAGGCGTCCTGCCCCGTTTGACTGCAGATAAAATTCTTCCATGGCAAAGCTCCCTTTCTGAATAGTCCCGTTTATTGTACTTACCATCTGCTATAATCGCCTCACAAGCAAAAAGGAGGCTCTCTTATGCAGAACAACGTCATTATATTGTTTCCCGAATCCACCGTCTCAGCCGCGCCTTCGTCGCCTTCGCGCAAAGCGTCCTTCCAGACGCGCCTTCAGAAGGCCGCGCTCATTGTCGATCTGGCCGTCAGCGGCTGCATCGGCGTGTGCGTACTGGTGTGCATGGGTCTTGTCTTTACAATGCTTTAAAGCCCATATTGTGCCAGAAGCGCATCATGCGTCTGCCTGCGGAAAATTTCGCGGACAGTACCGTCCGTCTCAAGCAGAAACTCCGCGCAAAGCGGGCTTCCGCCATAGTGATTGCCAAAACTGTGCCCGTCCGCGCCCACATCGTGAATCATCACGCACGAGCCCGGCGCAAGCGGCGGCAGCACATAGCTTCCCGGAAAATGATCGCGCGGGTCTGCAAGGCAGCCCGCCAGCTGCGTCAGGGCGGTATCCTCACCTCTTGCAAACGGCGCTGTCACCCGGTGCGCGCTTCCAAAGGCAATCTCCCTTAAAAACTGCGCGCAGCTGACATCCAGAATGGCAAGCGGCACCTCACGCCGCTTCACAGCCAGAACGCGCGAGACCAACACGCCGCTTTTTGCAGCAATCCATCTTCCCGGCGCAAGCTGCAGCACAGGGTGAAGGCCCAATGGCGCAAGATGCGTTTCATAAAGCCCCTTCACCCTGGAAGACAGCGCCGCAAGATCAACCGCCTTGTCCAGCTTCCGATAGCACGCGCCGAGTCCTCCCACAATCATGCAGGCATCCACGCGCACGCCGGAACGCTGATACGCCTGCGACGCCGTCTGAAACAGGAGTTCCGCCGCGGCAAGAAACCGCTCCGGCTCTGCTTCCTGGTCACGAAGGTGCATCGCAAGGCCAAGCTTTGTTTCCCCATGGCTCGATGCAGACGCCTGCTGCAGCAGCCGCAGCGCGCTGTCGACCTTCATTCCAAGCTTCAGCCGGGACAAATCCCACACCGGCCTTCCATCCAGCGTCAGCATCCCGCCCGGGTTCAAAGACAGCAGCAGCGTCCGCGGCGCATAGGCGGGCGGAGCATCTTCGCTGTCCATGAGATACGGAGCCCCTTCCCGCGCGGCAAACGCCGCACCGTCTTCCTGCCAGGCCATCGGCGCATAGATGATCTGCTCGCCCGTCAGACCCGCACGGGCAGCCAGCTGAAGCTCTGTCCCACTTGCGCACAGCGCGCCGCAACCGGCCCGATGCAAAACAGCCAAGATCGCAGGATTCGGGTTCATCCGCACCGGAAAATACAGCTGGAAGCCTTCGTTCCACGAAAACGCGCCGGAAATTTCCCGGCAGGCCGTCTCGAGCCCTGCTGCGTCATAGAGATAAAACGGCGTCGGCTGCGTTTTCAAAAGCGCCCGTAGAACGTGCGGCGCAGCAAAGCCGCTTTGCGCGGGCGGGCTGTTTTTGCGTGCGGCCGCCGTCATCGCTTGTTGTTTTCATAGAGAATCCGCAGGCCCTTCAAAAGAAGGTCGCGGTCATAGATAATCTCGCGCCGGCACATCGGAATGACAAACCTTGAAATGCCGCCCGTCGCCAGAACGGTCGCCTGCATGCCAAGCTCCTGCTCCATCCGCTCGATCATGCCGTCGATCATGCACGCCGCGCCGAGCATGATGCCGCTTTGCATGCACTCGATGGTGTTGCGGCCAATGGCGTGCTTCGGCGCTTCCAGACTGATGCCGGGAAGCTGCGACGTTCTGGACGTCAGCACCTCAGACGAAAGCTTCACGCCCGGGCAGATGCTGCCGCCGACGAAGGTTCCGGTCTGGTCGATGGCCATCATGGTCGTGGCCGTACCCATGTCGACAACGATGATCGGCGGCCGGTACTCCTGCAGCGCCGCAACCGACGCCACCACCAGATCGCTTCCGACCTGGCCCGCGTTTCCGCCCGCGATATTGAGCCCCGTCCTGAGCCCCGGCCCAACGACCATCGGCTTTTTGCCCGTCAGCTTCATCACCGCCGTACGCAATGAGTTGAGAACCGGCGGCACAACGGACGAGATAATCACGCCTTCAATCGCCTCGGCCTTCAGATCATACAGCGCCAGCACGCCCTTTAAGTCCATCCAGTACTGGTCGGACGTCTTGACAAGATCCGTCGCCAGACGCAGCTCATGGCAGATGCGCTCTGCTTCAATGCAGCCGATCACAATATTGGTGTTGCCGATGTCAATGGCTAAGAGCATATTTTTTCCTCCTCAGAAGTCCCTTCCTTACGGCAGGGTTTTAAGCGTGCATACCGCCTTTCCGCCGGAAAGCTCCACAATGCCGTAGCTTCCGGTTCCGGCGGCGCCCGGGTTCATCAGCCATCTGCCGTCTTCCTCCTCGCAGAAGGCCCGGTGCGTGTGGCCGAAGAGCGTCACCTGCGCGCCCACGCGCTCTGATTCCATGCGCAGGCGCAACAGGCCGCTTTTGACGCCGTACAGATGCCCGTGCGTCAGGAAAAAGCGGACGCCTGCGAGCTCTGTCACAATATTTTCCGGGGCCTGCGCACAAAAATCGCAGTTCCCCTTCACCTCATAAAAATCAATCGTATCGAGCGCGTAGGAAAGCTCCTGCGCGTCCGACACATGGTCGCCCAGATGCATGATTACATCCGGCTGCTCCAGAATGGCAGCGTCATACATGCTGCCGATGGAGCGGTGCGAATCCGACAAAACAAGAATTTTCAAATCCGGTTCACCTACGCTCTGCCCCCTGCATAGAATAAACAAGAACTTCAACAGGAGGCGAAATGATGGACAACACTTACACAGAATTTTCTGATCTTCCGTTCACCCGCCAGCAGATGCAGGCCGCGCTGACGTCTCCGGCTGGCCGGGAGCTTCTCGCGCTTCTCAGCCGCGACGGCGGGGCCGCGCTCCGCCAGGCCGCCGAAGCCTTCCGGCAGGGCGACACAGAGCGCGCCAAACAGATTCTCGGCCCCGTCATGCAGACCGAGCAGGCCCAGGATCTGATTTCCAGAATCAACGAACAGGCATGAGCACGCAGCCGCCGCTTGACCAGGCCCTCGGGGCCATTTTACAAGACCCGGCGCAGCTGCAGAAAATCTTCGCCCTGGCCCAATCGCTGGGGCTGTCTTCCCCGCCGCAGCCGCCGCCCTCTGAGCCTCCGCCCGCATTGCCGCAGCCACCGCCGCCCGCGCCGGAGCGCAGCGCGGCAGCTGACACGCTCGCAGAGCTTCTGCAAAAGGCCGGAAAGCTCGACCGCCGGCAGGAAAATCTTCTCAACGCGCTCAAGCCCTTTTTAAAGCCGGGCCGGCGCGAAAAAATTGACCGCGCCATGCAGGCCGCAAGACTGTCTCGTCTGGCAGGCGCCGCGCTGCGCGGCCGGGATCCGCAGGATCCGGAAAAGAGGTGACGCAGGATGTATAATCGCTACACCCCTTCCGCCGATGGAACTTTTCAGCGTACCGTTGTTGCCGAGCCGCCGCGCCCGGCTGCGCCGGAAGCGCCGCCGCCTCCACCGCGCGAGGCGTTCAAGCCGGAGCCCAAGCCCTGTCCGCCGCCCCCGCCTCCGGCGCCTGTCCCAGCGCCGCCGGCTCCGTGCCCGCCGGACCGGCCGCTTCGGAAGCTGCTTCCGAAGGGCATCGACCCGGGCGATCTTCTGGTGCTCGCGATTTTAGTGCTTTTGC
>CAKUCT010000032.1 GCA_934643765.1 uncultured Oscillospiraceae bacterium | reverse complement strand
GACGCTCACGCTGCAGCCGGTGCAGACGGAAGTGGAAGAGAAATGGAAATAGAACATTCGTTCAAAAATTAGAAATTTGCTGGAAAGGGGTTAAAATTTGTAAATATTTTCTCAAACGAATTTTGAAAAAGGGGTTGCATTTTATGTTAACGACCCTTATTATATAAGTGAAGTGGAGCCAAGTGGAGTAAAAAAGATGAAAATGGAGCGAGGTGAGAGGGAATGTACGGAAAATACAAGCACACGGTTGACCCCAAGGGCCGTCTGTTCGTTCCCTCCAAGCTGCGCGACGAGCTTGGCGAGGCTTTCTATGTGACTTTGGGTCTGGATCACTGCCTGTCTGTCTACACCGAGGCCGGTTGGCAGGCGATTCTGGATAAATATAACGCGCTGCCGATTTCCCAGGCGCGCAAGATGCGCTTTCTGTTCGCAAACGCCGCCAAGTGCGAGCCCGACAAGCAGGGCCGCTTCCTGATTCCGACCGAGCTTCGGCAGTATGCCGGCATCCGGCAGGAAGTGACGTTCATCGGCCAGGGCGGCCACGCCGAAATCTGGGACAGCGAGGCATATGACAAGCTTGAAATGGAGACCCTGACGCCGGAGAATCTGGCGTCCGTGATGGAGGAACTTGGCTTCTGATGGAGTTTTCGCATAAATCCGTGCTTTTATGGGAGTGTATTGACGCGCTCAATATTCGCCCGAACGGCATCTATCTCGACGGTACGCTCGGCGGCGCCGGGCATTCGCTGGAGATCTGCCGCAGGTTGACGACCGGGCGGCTCATCGGCGTCGACCGGGACATGGTGGCGCTGGAGGCGGCAAAAAAACGGCTCAGCCGCCACGCGCGCAAGGTCACGCTGGTGCATGATAATTTTGAGAACATCGCTTTGATTCTCGATTCCTTGAATCTGGACAAGATCGACGGGATGCTCTTTGATCTGGGCGTTTCGTCTCCGCAGCTTGACGACGGCGCGCGCGGATTTTCGTATATGGCGGACGCGCCGCTCGATATGCGCATGGACCAGGGCAGCAGCCTGACGGCCTATGAAATCGTCAACAACTATCCGAAGGACGAGCTTCGGAGAATTCTCTATGAATACGGCGAGGAGCGCTATGCGCCGCAGATCGCGGCGGCCATTGAGCGCGTTCGTTCCGACCGGCCGATTGAGACGACGCTGGAGCTGGTGGATATCATCAAGTCCGCCATGCCGCCGCAGGCGCTGCGCGAAAAGCAGCACCCGGCCAAGCGGAGCTTCCAGGCCATCCGCATCGCGGTCAATGATGAGCTCGGCGCGGTCAGCCGTATGATGCGCGCGTCGATTGATCATCTCAACCCCGGCGGAAGACTTGCTGTCATCACGTTCCACTCGCTGGAGGACCGGATCGTGAAAAACGCGATGGCGGACGCGGCCAAGGGCTGCACCTGCCCGCCGAATTTCCCGGTCTGCGTCTGCGGCAGAACGCCGAAGGTTCAGGTACTGACCAAAAAACCGATTATCGCCACCATGGAAGAGGTCCGGGAGAACCCCAGGGCCCGCAGCGCGAAGCTGCGCGTGGCAGTCAAGCTATAAGTCTACAGAAAGGAGCACGTCGCATGGCTGCAGATCAAAAGTATTATTACGGCGCAAACGGCGCGGCAGCATACGACGTGTACGCAGACACAAACGCCCTTCGTCAGCCCCGGCAGGAGCCGGAGCGGCACGAGCTTCCGCAGGAGGCGCCCCGCCCACAGAAGCAGCCCCGTCCCCGCGCCAGAACGGCCGTCGCGCCGTTCACGATTCTCGGTGTGGCCGCGGCGGCGTGCATGATGGTGCTTGTCATCTTCGGCTATGTGCAGCTGTTTGAGGCGACGAGCCGGGTCGGCAGACTTGAAAGCCAGCTCAAGAGTCTGCAGGAAGAGCAGCTTCTGCTGCAGAGCCGGTATGAGGGTAAGATCGATCTGGCTGCGATTGAGGAAAAGGCAACAGAAATGGGCCTGAAGAAACCCTCGCAGGAACAGATTGTCTATGTAAATCTCGCCGGAACAGATCAGGCCGAGATTTATCAGACGCAGAAGAGCAGCTTGCTCGGCGAAATCATCAGCGCTGTGGAGCAGAGCGTCGCCGACTTGATTGCATATCTGCATCCGGCAGCTGCATAAAGTAGGGTAGAAGACGCCTGCGCCGGCTGACGCTGCCCGATGGTTCGGGCGCAGGCTGCGGCAATAGAGCTTTGCAAGGGCGGTTTCAGATGATGGTAACCGCCCTTGTTTGTTATAGAAAGGCAGGAACATGGCACGCAAAGTGATTCCCCTGAGACCACGGAAAAAACAGCCGAAGCTGACAAAAGCGGAGCAGGCCCAGAGAGCAAACCGGACGGTTCTGAGAAGAACCATGGTTCTGATGGTGCTGTTCGGCGTAGTGGTATTTATTCCGCTGATTGTGACGCTTTACAATCTGATGATCCGTGACCACGATTATTATGAGGCGCAGGCGATCGACAATCAGACGCGCTATACAAGCCTGTCTGCCGCGCGCGGACAGATCTATGACCGGGACATGAATGTCCTGGCTTCTTCAACGACGGTGGAGACCGTGTTCATTGACCCCAACGAGATCGCCCAGAAGATGCAGGAGCCGGAAAACAGCAACCTGCTCGACCACATTGCACGCGGGCTTTCGGAAATTCTCGACGTCAGTACGGACTTTGTATACAAGCAGGCCGAAGACAAGACCTTCCGCTACAAGGTCATCCGCCGGAAAATTCCGGAGGAGCTGGCAGACGAGGTGCGCAATTTCATCTCGGAAAACAAGATTACGGGCGTCTATCTGGAGACCGACGCGCAGCGGTATTATCCGTACTCGTCTCTGGCGGCGCAGGTGCTGGGCTTCGTCTCAACGGACAACATCGGCTCCGAGGGTCTGGAGGCCTATTACGATTCCTATCTGCAGGGCACGGCCGGCAAGGTTGTCACGACCAAGGGCAACTACGGCTCGGAAATGCTCTATACATATGAGAAATACTATGATGCGTCCGACGGCGACAGTCTGGTACTGGGTCTGGATGCGACGGTGCAGCATTATCTGGAGAAGAATCTGCAGACGGCCATCGAAAAATATGATATCATCAACGGCGCGTTCGGCATCGTGATGGACGTCAACTCCGGACAGATTCTGGCCATGGCGAACCTGGGAAGCTATGACCCGAACAACTATCAGGAAATCTACGACCAGGAGCTTGCTGACCAGCTCGAAGAGCAGTATCAGGATGCAATGCTGCTGGATAAAGATTCGGAGGCCTACAAAGAGGCGATCAGCGCCTATAACCAGGCCGTCGGCGCAGAGCGTCTGCGCCAGTGGCGAAACCGCTGCGTCTCGGACGGCTATGAGCCGGGCTCGACATTCAAGCTCGTGACGCTGGCCGCGGCGCTGGACTGCGGCGCGGTGACGGAAAACAGCACGTTCTACTGCGGCGGCCATGAGACGTTCAACGACCGTGAGCAGGAGGTCTCCTGCTGGAAGGCCGCCGGCCACGGCATGCAGACGACCATGGAGGCGTTGGGTCATTCGTGCAACATTGCCTTCGGCCACATCGGCGTCAATATGACGCGAAAGACTTTCTATGAATATTTCAAGGCATTCGGCTTCCTGGAGAAGACCGGCGTGGATCTTCCGGGCGAGGCGTCGGGCCTTTTCTGGGCGGAGGATAAGTTCTCGGTCGCAAACCTGATTTCTGCCTCCTTCGGCCAGACCTTCCGCGTCACGCCCATGGAGCAGGTGCGCGCGATTGCGGCGATTGTCAACGGCGGATATCTGCTGCAGCCGTATGTTGTGAGCCAGGTGCTGGACAGCGACGGAAACGTTGTGAAGACCAACGAGCGTACGGTGCTGCGCCAGGTCATCAGCGAAGAGACCTCGGCCACCATGCGCAAGATGATGGAGTACGTCGTCACCGACGGCACGGCTGGTTCCGCCAAGACCCCGGGCTACCGCGTGGGCGGCAAGACCGGTACATCGGAAAAGATCGATACCTACGACGAGAACGGAAAGCTTGTCGAAGACAAGATCGTTTCATTCATCGGTGTGGCGCCGATTGACGATCCCAAATACGTGGTGCTCGTCGCGCTCGACACGCCGAACTACGTCGCGGGCACGAGCTATACCCCGCACAACCAGTATATTTCCGGCGGCCTGATGGCGGCCCCGACGGTGCGCGATGTGTTTTTGGACATTCTGCCGTATCTTGGCGTGGAGCCGGACTACTCGTCGGACGATATCCGCGGCGTCAATATCACGCTGCCGGATGTGATCGGCATGACGGAGGACGAGGCGGCAAAGCTGCTGTCCGATAAGTCCATCACATACCGCACCATCGGCCAGGGCGACACGGTTACAGACCAGCTGCCGAGTCCGGGCGCAGAGGTGCCGGGCAACTCCGAGATCATTCTCTACTTCGGCAACGCCGTCAAGACGACAGAGCAGGTCGAGGTTCCGAACTTTGTCGGCTATGGCGTGGCGGATGTGGAATATCTGGCCAACAACGCGGGCCTTTATATCCAGGCCAAGGGCACCGACCACCGCGACGAGTATGTGACCGTTGCCTACCAGGATGTGGAGCCCGGAACAATGGTTGACAGAGGGACTACAATTACAGTAGAATTTACAACCGGCGGCGCTTCCGACTGAGCGCGCGGTATTGCCAATGAAAGGAGCAGGCGCATGAAGCTATCCGAGCTTTTGAACGGCATTGAAATCAAAGAGGGCTGCTATGACCCTGATCTTGAAATTACCGGTGTCAGCTATGACTCCAGACTGACAAAACCCGGTGAAGCGTTTGTTGCGATTCCGGGCTTCGCCTCCGACGGCTACCGGTACATCCCGAAGGCGGTCGAGCGCGGCGCGACAGTTATTGTCTGCGAGCGCGAGCCCGAGCAGAAGGTGCAGTATGTGCAGGTCGCGTCGTGCCGCAGAGCGCTGGCGCAGATGGGCGCCAACTGGTTCGGCCATCCCGCCGATCAAATGACAATGATCGGTGTGACCGGCACGAACGGCAAAACGAGCATCACCTATCTTCTTAAAACCGTCCTGGAGCGGACGCTTGGCGCGAAGGTCGGCCTGATCGGCACGATTCAGAATATGATTGGCGACGCCGTCATTGAGACCGAGCGCACAACGCCGGAGTCGTTTGAGCTGCAGAAACTGTTTTCTGAGATGGTGCAGGCCGGGTGCACGCACTGCGTGATGGAGGTATCGAGCCACGCATTGGTACTGCACCGGGCGGACGAAATCGCCTTTGAGACCGGCATCTATACGAATCTCACCGAAGATCACCTGGATTTCCACAAGACGATGGAGGTCTACTGCGAGGCCAAGGCGATGCTCTTTACAAGATGCAGATACGGCGTAATCAACACCGACGACAGCTACGCGGAGAAGATCATGAAAGACGCCACGTGCAAGATTCTGCGCTACGCAGAGCATGATCCGGCGGCAGATCTTCTGGCAGAGGATGTTGAACTGCATGCCGACTGCGTGAAATTTACCGCGAAGACAAAGCAGGCGCAGGCGCCTGTCAGACTGGCCATCCCGGGTGGCTTCAGCGTGTATAACGCGCTGGCCGTGATCGGCGCGGCGCTGACGCTTGGCATCCCGCTGGACAAAATTGCGCAGGCCCTCGGTTCGGCGCAGGGCGTAAAGGGAAGGGTGGAGGTCATTCCGACGCCCGGAAAACCCTACACCGTTCTGACGGACTACTCCCATACGCCGGACTCTCTGGAGAACATTCTCAAAACCGTCCGTGCGTTCTGCAAGGGCCGGGTCATCGCTGTCTTTGGCTGCGGCGGGGACCGGGATCCGTTCAAGCGGCCCATTATGGGGCGCATCGGCGCCGAGCTTGCAGACCTCAGTGTTGTGACCTCGGATAACCCCCGGACAGAGGAACCGATGGCGATCATCGACGCGATTGTCGCCGGGATGAAGGAAGGGCCGCATCCGTATGTTGTGATTGAAAACCGCGTACAGGCGATTCATTGGGCGATGGACCACGCGCAGGCGGGCGATGTCATTGTCCTTTGCGGCAAGGGCCATGAGACCTATCAGGAAATCGGCCACGAAAAACGCCATCTGGATGAGCGGGAAGTTGTAGCGGATTATCTGGAGAACAAACGATGAAAGAATTGACATTAAAGCAGCTTGCACAGTGGTGCGACGGCAGCGTCGCACCGGAATATGAAGAGCTCTGCGCGACGGGCATCGAGTCTGATTCGCGCGTTGTAAAGCCGGGAGACCTCTTTGTGGCGCTTCCGGGCGAGCGGGTGGACGGCCATGCGTTCATCCCCGCGGCAATGGCGGCCGGCGCCGCGGCGGCGCTGGTCACAAAGGCGGCAGACGGCGTGCCGTGCATCGTCGTGGAGGATACGCTCAAGGCCTACGGCGCGATCGCCGCGGGCTACCGCCGGATGATGGGCGTGAAAGTGGTCGGCATCACCGGAAGCGTCGGCAAGACGACGACGAAGGAAATGATCGCAAGCGTCCTGCAGAAGGATTTCCGCACGGCCAAGACCGAGGGAAACCACAACAACAACCTCGGCCTTCCGATGACGATCATGCACATGCCGGACGACACACAGCTGCTCGTTCTGGAGATGGGCATGAACCATTTCGGCGAGATGGAGTATCTCAGCAAAATCGCCCGGCCGGATCTGGCGGTGATCACCAACATCGGCACGATGCACATTGAGCACCTGGGAAGCCGCGAGGGCATTCTGCAGGCAAAGCTGGAGATCATGCGCGGCGAAGCGAGGGACGGCGTCGGCATTCTCAACGGCGACGAGCCGCTTCTTTGGAACGTGCGCGGCGACGGCGGACATAAAAAATACTATTACGGCATTGAGAACCACGCCTGCGATGTCATTGCCAGCGACATTCAGGAGATGGAAGACGGCATGCGCTTCCACGTAAGCGGCTTTCACCATGAGTTTGAGCTGTTCGTGCCGGTTCTGGGCCGCCACACGGTCTATAACGCGCTGGCCGCGGCGACTGCGGCGCTTTTGCTGGGGGTCAAGCCCGAGACGATTCAGAATGAGCTCTCTGGCTTCCAGAATACCGGCATGCGCCAGAAAATTTATGAGAAAAACGGCATGACGATCATCGAGGACTGCTACAACGCGGGCCCCGAGTCGACAGAGGCGGCGCTTGGCGTACTGGCCAGCATCAAAACAACGGGGCACCGCATCGCTGTGCTCGGCGATATGCTGGAGCTTGGCAACCGCTCCAGCGCGGAGCACTACCGCATCGGTCGGCTGGTTGCGCAGAAGGCCGATATGCTCTTTACCTACGGCGCGCATTCGGTGCGCACGGTGACGGGCGCGATCACAGGCGGCATGCCGCCCAAGAATACCGAGCATTTTGACACGCACGAGGATCTGGCGCGCATGCTCAGAATGCGCGCGGCCGAGGGCGATGTCATCTTATTCAAGGGCAGCCGCGGCATGAAGATGGAGCGCTCGCTGGAGCTGTTCCTCAACGATACGGCGCGCGAGGAGTAATCCGCCGCGCCAGGACAGAAAAGAATACCGGAGGATAATTCACATGCAAGCATGTGTTGTGGCCGTATGCGCGTTCGTATTGGCCGTTGTATTTGGAAAGTTGTTGATTCCCGCGCTGCGCGCGCTCAAGGCCGGGCAGTCTATCCGTGAAGTTGGCCCCAGCTGGCACAATTCCAAGGCCGGCACGCCGACAATGGGCGGCCTTATGTTTATGGCCGCGGCCATACTGTGCACGGTTGCGGGCGGCTGGCGGAGCATGCTCGCGGGCGAGCGGACGCACCTTTATGTGCTGGCCTTTGCGCTGATCTATGGCCTGATCGGCTTTCTGGACGATTTTATGAAGGTCAAGTACAAGCGCAATCTCGGCCTGACGGCACTGCAGAAGTTTGCGCTGCAGCTGGCGGCGGCGGGTGCGTATCTGGCGCTGCTGCGCTGGAACGGGGATCTGACGTGCGATCTTTATATCCCGTTCTGGAACGTCAGCTTCCAGATCAACTGGATTGTCTACATGGTCTTTGCCATGTTTGTGATTGTCGGCTGCGTGAACGCGGTGAATCTCACCGACGGCATTGACGGCCTGGCCTCCGGCGTGACGCTGCCGGTGATGGTGTTCTTCGCCGTGACGGCCTGGATGTGGGGCAAGACGACGCTTGCGCTGCTGCCGGCGTCTCTGGCAGGCGGCCTGGCAGGCTTCCTGATCTACAATTTCCACCCGGCGAAGGTCTTCATGGGAGACACCGGCTCGCTGTTCCTCGGCGGTATGGTCTGCGGCCTGGCGTTTGCGCTGGATATGCCCCTGGTTCTGATCCTGGTCGGCTTTGTGTATATTGTAGAGACGCTTTCGGTCATCATGCAGGTCACATATTTCAAGCTTACCCACGGCAAGCGCATCTTCCGCATGACCCCGATCCACCACCATTTTGAAATGGGCGGCTGGAGCGAGGTGAAGATCGTGACGGTCTTTGTCAGCGTCACGGTGGTCATGTGCGTGCTGGCGTATGCCGGCGTCATTGGCAGATATTAAAAATCGGAAAGGAGTTTCCCATGCAAAGCAGCGCATCCAATGTTTCTTTTGTCAGCAGCCAGGGCGAACGACTGCCGGTGCAGCGGAATAAAAACGGCACGGTCATGCTCGACGAGCGCGGTCTTCTCGATCTGC
Organism: uncultured Oscillospiraceae bacterium; assembly: GCA_934643765.1. GTDB lineage: Bacteria > Bacillota > Clostridia > Oscillospirales > Oscillospiraceae > CAG-170. Next base: position 3,811 of record CAKUCT010000032.1, on the reverse strand, counting down.
CGTTTCTGGTGCTGGTGGTGCTGCTTGTGACCATCGGTGTCATCATGGTGTTCTCGTCGAGCTACGCAAGAGCGTATTTCAAAGAGGGAAACTCCACCTATTATTTTGCCCGGCAGGCGATTTTCGCCGTGCTCGGCATCGGCGTGATGCTGTTCATCTCGCGCATCAACTATCAGCTCTGGCGAAGCGTGTCGTTCATTGTGCTGGCGGTGACGGTGTTCTTTCTGATGCTCGTCCCGATTTTCGGCACGGAGGAGGGCGGCGCGAAGCGCTGGATCTGGATTGGCTTTACCTCCTTCCAGCCCTCGGAGCTGGCAAAAGTTGCGGTCGTGATGACCTTTGCGGCCCTCATGTCGACCTACCGCGAAAAGATGCAGACCTTCCGCTACGGCGTGTTGCCGTTTGCGGTGATTCTGGTGCTGATCTGCGGGCTGGTCGCGCTGGAGAAGCATTTTTCCTGTATTCTGATCCTGCTTGCCATCGGCGCATCCATGATGTTCCTGGGCGGCACGGAGCTCAAATGGTTCGGCATCGGCGCGGCGGCGGTTGCGCTGTTCGCGGTGATCTATCTGAACACCATGGGCTATGCCAGCGCGCGCGTGACGGCCTGGCGCGACCCGGCCTCCGACCCGGCGGGCGACGGCTATCAGATTCTGCAGTCCTTATACGCCATCGGCTCTGGCGGCCTGATGGGCCTTGGCCTTGGAAGATCGAGACAGAAATATCTCTATCTTCCTGAAGAGCACAACGACTATATTTTCCCGATTCTCTGCGAAGAGCTGGGCTTTGTTGGCGCGATGGTCGTGCTGATTTTGTTCATGCTGCTGATCATCCGCGGCTACTGGATTGCCATGCACGCGCGCGACCGTTTTGGCGCGCTGATGGCGGCGGGACTGACGACGCATCTGGCGTTGCAGGTGTTTTTGAACATCGGCGTTGTGACGAACTTCCTGCCGGCCACCGGCATTTCACTGCCGTTTTTCTCCTACGGCGGCACGGCGCTTCTGATTCAGCTGTTTGAGGTGGGGCTCATCCTGAGCATTTCGCGGCAGAACGACAATAAGCTGCTTTGACGGAGGCTTCTATGAATGTGGTATTTACCTGCGGCGGTACGGGCGGACACATCTACCCGGCCATCGCGGTTGCAAGACTGTTTGAGCAGCGCCGGCCCGGCTGCAAGATTCTGTTTATCGGCGCGGAGGACGGCATGGAAAACAAGATCGTCCCGCGCGAAGGCTTCCGGCTTGAGACGCTGAAAATTTCTAATTTTCAGCGCAGGCTTACCCCGGCGGCGGTGCTGCACAATCTGGAGACGGCGGCCCATCTGGCAGAGTCGAGAAGCAAGGTGCGGCGGATTCTAAAAGAATTCCAGCCGGATATCATCATCGGCACCGGCGGCTATGCAAGCTACCCCGCGCTCAGCGAGGGCGCAAGGCTCGGCATGCGCACGATGGTGCATGAGTCGAACGCCGTACCGGGGCTGACGACGAAGATGGTGGAAAAGCAGGTCGACCGGATCATGGTCTCGTTTGAAGAGAGCCGGACGTCCTATCATAACCCGGATAAGGTCGTCGTCACCGGCACGCCGGTGCGCGAGGCGTTTTTATTTACGCACCGCGAGCAGGCAAGGCAAAAGCTGGGTCTCGATGAGCGGCCGTTTATTGTCTCGTGCTGGGGAAGCCTCGGCGCGCGGGAAATGAACAAAATGATCGCGGAATTCATGAAGTGCGAATGCGACGCAGGGACTCCCTTTCAGCACCTGCACGCGACGGGGAGCTTCGGCTGGCGCTGGATGCCGCAGTATGTCAAGGAGCTCGGCGTTGATCTTCCGGCGTACCCGGCCATCGACATGCGCGAGTATATTTTTGACATGCCGACGTGCATGGCGGCGGCGGATCTCATTATCTGCCGCGCGGGCGCGGCGACCATCAGCGAGGTCTGCGCCAGCGCGCTGCCGTGCATCATGGTGCCAAGTCCCAATGTGACGAACAATCATCAGGAAAAAAATGCCCTGGTGCTGCAGAGCCGCGGTGCGGCTGTGGTGGTGCCGGAGGCGGGGTGCAGCGGAAAGCTGCTGTTTGATACCGCGCGGGAGATTCTGCTCGATAAAACCCGCAGCAGCGCCATGCGCAAGGCGGCTTCGAGTCTGGCCGTGGTCGACTCGGCGCAGCGGATTTTTGAAACGGCGCTGGAGCTGATGCAGGAACGGTGAAAAAAAGCTCCGCATAGGATGGGGAGAAATTGCCCATGATGCGGAGGAATGAGATATGAAGCAGCTTTGTCTGCAAGGCGGCGCGCGCCTGGACGGCACGGTCCGGATTCACGGCGCAAAAAACAGCGTGCTGCCCATTCTGGCGGCATGCTGCCTGTGCAGCTCGCCGTGTGTGTTACATAACTGCCCGGATATTGCGGATGTGGAGACGGCGCTGGAAATTCTGGAGGGCCTCGGCTGCCGGACAAAGCGCGAGGGGAGTACACTGTGCATTGACCCCGCGGGGCTTTGCAGAAGCTGTGTGCCAAAGCATCTTGCGTCGAGAATGCGCTCGTCGATTGTGTTTCTCGGCGCGCTGCTTGCGCGCTTTTCGCAGGCGGAGCTGGCGCTTCCGGGCGGGTGCCCGCTGGGTGACCGGCCGATAGACCTTCATGTGCGCTCGCTCTCGCAGCTTGGCGTGCGCTTTTGTTTTTTGCACGATGCGCTGCAGGCCGCGTGGCCCACGCGGCGCGGGGGCGAGATTACGCTGCCGTTCCCAAGCGTCGGCGCGACGGAGAACGTTCTGCTCGCCTGCGCGGCGGGAGAGCATACCGTGCGCCTTTGCGGCGCGGCGCGCGAGCCGGAGATTATAGATCTCATTGGCTTTCTGCGCGCGGCAGGCGCGGAGATTGACGGCGCGGGCGGGCCTGATTTGGAGATCCGCGGCGTGCGGCAGCTGCACGGCGCAACATATACCATTTTGCCGGACCGGATTGAGACGGCAACCTATCTCTGCGCGGCAGCCGGCTGCGGTGGGGATATCGAGCTGCAAAGAACGGACGGCAGGCTGCTTTTAACGGTTATCGACACGCTGCGCCAGGCGGGCTGCACGGTTGAAACCCGGCCCGGGACCATCCGGCTGCAGAGCCGCGGCCGTCTTCGCGCGCCGGAGCCGGTTGTCACGGCGCCGTATCCCGGCTTTCCAACCGATGCGCAGGCGCTTGTCATGGCGAGTCTTTTGCGCGCGCAAGGGGAAAGCGTATTTCATGAGGCGGTCTTTGAAAAGCGTTTTTTGCATGTGCCGGAGCTTCGGAAGCTCGGGGCCGATCTTGCGGTCGAAGGCCGCACGGCGCGCGTCCGGGGAACAGAACGCCTGCATGGAGCGGCGCTTCGCGCAGTCGATCTTCGCGGCGCGGCGGCGCTTGTGATTGCGGCGCTGGCGGCGGAAGGAGACAGCACTCTCGCAGGGCTTGACCATCTGCGGCGCGGATACGATCAACTGGAACAAAATCTTAAAAATCTGGGCGCCGGCATAAAAAGTGTAGATATTCCAGCGCCTTTCGTGTATAATAACGAATGAAATCTATCTGCGCCTGCGCAGACGCGCGCCTCCGGCAAAGCGTCCTGCACAGCGCGTTACGGTATAACACTGCCGGAGGCATTCCGGCGGGGAGAGTCATATGAAGCGAGAAATGACAAAACACAAATCCAGGAAGCCAGCCGCCGTGCGGCGCCCGTCCGCGGGCTCCGGCATGGCGGGGAAGCTGATCATCATGGCCGCGCTGGTCGCGGAAGTGGTGTTCGGCGTGGCGATCTTTTTTAAAGTCGGGAACATTGAGG
>CAKUCT010000031.1 GCA_934643765.1 uncultured Oscillospiraceae bacterium | reverse complement strand
TCCGGGAATTCCTCGGCAAGCTGGTTTGCGGCAATTTTGCTCGATGCATACGAGCCGCTGATGCCGGAGGACATGCTCACAAACAGCACGTCTTCCCCCCGTTCGAGCATCGGGCGAAGATAGTCGACAAAGCGCTGCGGCGGAATCTGCGAGGTTGTGACCTTTTCGCCGTTGCGCATAGCGGTGTAAAATGCCTTGGCATCGAACGTGGCCGTGTCCATACACGACTGCTCGCCGGACTCGGTGTGGAAGGTGAAGGGGATGACGGTAATCTGCTCCTGCTCCAGATAAGCGGTCGGGAGGTTGGAGGATGTATCGGTAACAATGTTGAACATAGCGCGTCTTCTTTCTGCATGTAATTTTCTATATTAGATTATCACATTTGTATTACCGTGTCAACTTATATATTCCTTTAAATATTCTTGCATTTTCTCTTGGATGTGGTATACTTAGCCTTGAAAGGTGTGTGTAAATTCATGGCATATGATAATGATCTCATCGCGGGCAAGCTCCGCCGGTGGGAAAACTATCTGGAACGATATCATCTTCCCGCCTGGGAAGAAATCCCGGACTTCGGGCTCTATATGGAGCAGGTTGTGCAGCTTTTAAAGCAGTATCTGAGCTATCTTCCCCCCGAGCTCAAGCAGTCGCAGACCATCACGCCCGCCGCCATCAATAACTATGTGCGCACAAAGATGCTGCCGGAGCCGAAGAAGAAAAAATACTACCGCATCCATATTGCCTATCTTCTGATGATCTGCACGCTCAAGCAGTCTCTGAGCCTGTCGATGCTGCAGACGCTGCTGCCCGGCAACCTGCCGGAGGACGAAGTGCGGCGGATGTACACATCCTACGCCCTGCGCCACAAGCTCTGCGCGCAATACTTCATCGATCAGGTCAAGCTGACCGCCGCGGCCATGCTGGACCAGGAGATGGTCACAGAGCTTGCAGTGAAGGACACGTCGGAGCTCATCGCCTCCGCCGCCATTTTAAGCGGTCTTGCCCGGCTGTTCGCGGAGAAGCTTCTGCTGCTGGAGGGCAAAACACTGGAAACTGGCGGAAGCATTGAAATCATTGAAGAATAAAAAATGCCCCGGTATAGTCCAACTATACCGGGGCATTGCCATCAAAAACATGCCTCGCAGAGTTTTGCGCCCGCAGGCGCAAAACAAATTGAAATCATTTTATCCGGCGGCTCCGCCGACCGGAAAAATTCCGCTCGTCTCGCCAGTGTAGAAATTTTGCGCAGACGCAAAATTTATGCGCGCAGCGAGACGCATCCCCTTCGCAAAAAATCCAAGATTTTTTGCGAAAGTCTTATGCGTCCTCCGGCTCCATCGCCTCAATCATCGGCTTTTTGAGCGCGCCCATGAAAAGGCTCCCGGCGTTGCCGTGCACCACGTTAAGCGCCGGTACCGCGTGCTCCAGCGTCGTCTTGCCCTCCAGGAACAGATCCAAATCCAGCATGAACACCTTCGCCTCGGTAGACTCGTTCGTGCGGTGGTCGACCCGGCGCAGAAGGCCGGGGCCACATTTGACATTGGCCTTCGCTCCGCCCGGCATCGCCGCGGTGACGGTCTGCTCGCACTTCAAAAACGCCTGCTCCTGCGGCGCGTCCTCTTCCGCCATCAGTCCGAGATAGCCCGGCGTAATCAGCTCCTTCCACGGCAGATCCTCCAGCCCAAGCGCCTGCTTATTGAGGGCGTTGATATACCGCAGGCCCACGCGCGAAAAATACGCCGGTTGATAGGTCTTGATGAACGCCGCCAGAATCCGGTCGAGCCGCTTGGCAAAGACCTCCCAGCGCGTGTACTGGTGCGTGGACAGGGCGATAAAGCTCTTCGTCAGACTGACCTTCCACTGGCTGTCGTCGGAAATGAACTGATAATTATTGACCGTTCCCTGCGGCACCAGCTTCCCGCCAGCCTGCTGCGGCGGCAGCTGCTCTACCTTCTTGGCATACTGCGGGTAATCGGCGCGGATTTCATCCTGGAACAGCGCCGGCTCCTGCGCCTCAATTTTGAGAATATCCGGATATCGCAGCTGGCAGATAACCTCAATGAGCTGGTTTTTCTGTAAAATCTGACGGTTCTGATCGGAAAACATACTATCTCTCGCTTTCATGCGTTTTTTACTTTAAGTATATCGTCTTTTAACGAAAATGCAAGCATTCTTCCGGTTCCCTTCGGCCGCCGTCTGTGCTATACTTCATGGTGACAATGCTGCTCTGCGCAGTGCAAAGGAGACAACTATGGAATTTTTAAGGCTTCTGGAATCCATCCGGACCCCGGCGCTGGATACCTTCTTTTCCGCCGTCACTTACTTTGGCGACGAGCTTTTGTTCATGGCCCTTGCCATGCTGATTTTCTGGTGTGTCGATAAGCGCACGGGCTACTATGCCTTCCTGGTCGGCCTATTCGGCACGCTGGCCAATCAGTTTCTGAAAATCCTCTGCCGTATTCCAAGGCCCTGGGTCCTGGATCCCGATTTTACCATCGTCGAGTCCGCCCGCGCCGCGGCCACCGGCTATTCCTTCCCCTCCGGACACACGCAGAACGCCGTTGGAACGTTCGGTGTTCTGGCTGTGACGACGCATCGCAAATGGGTTCGCGCCGTATGCATCGCGCTGATCGTTCTTGTCCCGTTTTCGCGGATGTATCTCGGCGTGCACACGCCGCTGGATGTGGGCGTTGCGTTTTTGCTGGCGGCGATTCTGGTCGCAGCGTTCTACCCCGCCTTCCGCACGCAGGACGCCATGAAGCGCTCCATGCCGTATCTTCGCTACGCGGCGGGTATCGGCGCGGCGCTGTTTGTGATCTACGTCACAAATCTACAGGAGAGCGGCGCAGCGCTCGATCAGGCCAACCTGGACAGCGCCGTCAAGAACGCCTGGACGCTGCTTGGCACGATTGCGGGCCTTTTCCTGGTCTATGACATTGACCGCTGCTATATCCGCTTTGACACCCGCGCGCCGCTGCCCGGGCAGATCTGCAAGCTCGTGCTGGGCCTGCCTCTTGCCGTGGCCATCAAAACGCTTCTCAAAGCGCCGCTGCGCGCCATTCTGGATGCCGGCCCGGCGGACGCCATCCGCTATCTTGTGCTGGTGCTGTTCGTCGGCTGCATCTGGCCGCTGACCTTCCCGTTTTTTGCAAGGCTTGGCCGGAAAAAGGAGGACGCGTGATGCTTCTTTTTGTCATTCTTGCGCTGCTGGTTCTGTTTACCGCGCTGGGGTTTCTTCTGCTGCGCGAGGTCAGCACCGGCAGGCGCTATACCCCCGCTACGCTGGACGCACAGCTGCAGAAGCCCGCGTATCTTGAAATCCGGGACGGCGTGCTGGACGCCGAACGCTGGGTGCAGTCGCAGCCGCAGAAAGATCTACAGGTCATGAGCTACGACGGAAAACTTCTGCACGCCACCTTTTTGCCGCGCAAGCACGCCAGGGGTACGATTCTGCTGTTCCACGGCTACCGCTCCTGCTGGCAGATTGACTTTGGCCTGGTCCTACGGTACTATTATGAGACGCTTGGCTATCAGCTTCTGCTCGTGGACCAGCGCGCACACGGCAAGTCCGAGGGCCGGTATCTCACCTTTGGCGTGCGCGAGCGCTTTGACGTCATCTCCTGGACCACCTACATGGGCCAGCTGCTGGGAGAAGACCACCCGCTGTTTCTCGGCGGACTGTCCATGGGCGCGACCACCGTTCTGATGGCGAGCTGCTTTGAATTCCCCGCCAATGTCCGCGGCATCATCGCCGACTGCGGCTTTACAAGCCCCTATGAAATCATGCAGGCCGTCCTGCGCCACCACAACCCCAAGACGCCTGCGAAGCTGCTGCTCCCTTTCTGCGGCATTTTCACAAAGCTCTTCGCGGGCTTCGGCCTCAAGGACGCCTCTACGCTGGACGCCGTGCGCGAAAGCCGCTACCCGATCCTCTTCATCCACGGCACCGGCGACACCTTTGTCCCCTGCGAAATGACGCAGCGGGCGTTTGACGCCTGCCGCTCCCAGAAGACGCTCGTCCTGGTCGACGGCGCGGAGCACGGGAAAAGCTATCTTGCAGACAAGACACGCGTGGAGGCCGCGCTGGAGACATTTTTGCAGGCCCATACCAACTGATTCCGGCAGCAGATCTTCTGTTTTTATGCCTGCCGCAGCCGTGGAACACTATATGTTGTGTTCCACGGCCTTATTTTTTTATCTCCATACTACATTTTGCGTCAAAATCCGTTTTTAGACTTGACAAGCTATTTGCGATTTAGTATATTGTCTATGGCGCTTCGAACAATGGCATATTTAGATGCTCGTTTTCGAAGGCTCCACCATATATTGTGTTTACATGTGCAGGAAGATATGCAGCCTTTCGTATTTTCCTGCACAGCGTATGTCATAGCAGCTACAAGAGGGAGAGAGAATATGAAAATCATCAAGCGAAACGGCTCGGAGGCGGTCTTCGATATCATGAAGATCATCGCCGCCGTGACGAAAGCGAATAACGTTGTGGAGGAGGCCGACCGGCTGACGCCCATGCAGATCCGGCGCATCGCCGAGAGCGTAGAGCTCAGCTGTCAGTCGATGAACCGGGCGCTTTCCGTCGAGGAAATTCAGGATCTGGTCGAGCATCAGATCATGGCGCACGGGGCCTATGAGGTAGCGAAAAATTATATCACCTACCGCTATACCCGCTCGCTTGTCCGCAAATCCAACACCACCGACGACAAGATTCTGACGCTCATCGAATCGAACAACGAAGAGGTCAAGCAGGAAAACTCCAACAAGAACCCAACCGTCAACGCCGTCCAGCGCGACTATATGGCAGGCGAGGTATCCAAAGACCTCACGCGCCGGATGCTGCTGCCGCAGGAGATTGTGGAGGCGCACGAGGCCGGCATCATCCATTTCCACGACGCGGACTATTTTGCCCAGCACATGCACAACTGTGACCTGGTAAACCTGGAGGATATGCTCCAGAACGGCACGGTCATCTCCGGCACGCTCATTGAAAAGCCGCACAGCTTCTCCACGGCCTGCAACATCGCAACGCAGATCATCGCGCAGATTGCCTCCAACCAGTATGGCGGCCAGTCGATTTCCCTGACGCACCTGGCGCCCTTTGTAGATGTCTCGCGCCAGAAAATCCGCAAGGCCGTCATCGAAGAGCTCAAGGACTTCGGCACCGAAGCTTCCGACGAGGCCATCTCCAAGGTTGTTGAAAAGCGCCTGCGCGACGAGATCCGCCGCGGTGTCCAGACCATCCAGTACCAGGTCGTCACCTTGATGACGACCAACGGCCAGGCGCCGTTCATCACGGTCTTCATGTATCTGGGCGAAGCCCGGTCTGAGCAGGAGCAGCATGACCTTGCCATCATCATTGAAGAAACGCTCAACCAGCGCATTGAGGGTGTCAAAAACGAAAAGGGCGTCTGGATTACGCCCGCCTTCCCGAAGCTCATCTACGTTCTGGAAGAGGATAATATCACCGAGGGCTCGAAATTCTGGTACCTCACGAAGCTTGCCGCCCGCTGCACGGCCAAGCGCATGGTGCCGGACTACATCTCCGAGAAGAAGATGAAGGAGCTCAAGCTCTCCAAGGGCGAGACCCCGGGTCACGGCGACGTGTACACCTGCATGGGCTGCCGCAGCTTCCTGACGCCCGACCGCTCCGGCAACGGCTGGAACAACGTGGCAAACGCCAAAAACTACGAGCCCGGCAAGCCCAAGTATTACGGCCGGTTCAACCAGGGCGTCGTGACGATCAACCTGGTGGATGTAGCGCTGTCCTCCGGCGGCGCGCTCGACAAGTTCTGGAAGATCTTTGACGAGCGGCTGGACCTTTGCTACGAAGCGCTCATGTGCCGCCACAACCGCCTCAAAGGCACGCTCTCGGACGCAGCCCCGATTCTCTGGCAGTACGGCGCGCTGGCAAGGCTCAAAAAGGGCGAACCGATTGATAAGCTGCTCTATGGCGGCTACTCCACCATCTCGCTCGGCTACGCGGGACTTTATGAGTGCGTCAAGTACATGACCGGCAAATCCCACACCGATCCGGCCGCCACGCCGTTCGCGCTGGAGGTCATGCAGCACATGAACGACGCCTGCAAGCATTGGAAGGAAGCCACCGACATCGACTTCTCGCTCTACGGCACGCCGCTGGAGTCCACGACGTATAAATTTGCCAAGTGCCTGCAGAAGCGCTTTGGTATCGTCGAAGGCATCACCGACAAGAACTATATCACAAACTCCTATCACATCCATGTGACCGAGAACATCAACGCCTTTGACAAGCTCGCCTTTGAGTCGCAGTTCCAGGCGCTCTCCCCCGGCGGCGCGATCAGCTACGTGGAAGTACCGAATATGCAGAACAACCTCGACGCGGTGCTCGAGGTGATGAAGTTCATCTACGATCACATCATGTACGCCGAGCTCAACACGAAGTCCGACTATTGCCAGGTCTGCGGCTTTGACGGCGAGATCGAGATCAAGGAAGACCCCGACGGCAAACTGGTCTGGACGTGCCCGCAGTGCGGCAACACCGACCAGTCGAAGATGAACGTCGCACGGCGCACCTGCGGCTACATCGGCACGCAGTACTGGAACCAGGGCCGGACGCAGGAAATCCGCGACCGCGTGCTGCATCTGTAATCAAATATTCCAAAAGCGCCCGGCAGGAAATTCCTGCCGGGCGCTTTTCTGACCAAATGAAGTCCCCGGCGCAGTTTATTATGCTGCGCCGGGGACTTCTGAAAAAGGGAAAGGAAGATATGGGATTCGCTTATTTTGCGATAAGCTTCATAAAGTTCATCAGCATCACTGCCACTTCCGCACGCGTTGCGCTCTCACGCGGGGCAAGCTTCGTTGCGCTCCGGCCGGAAATCAGGCCGCAGCCAACTGCCCAGCGCATCGCGTCGCGCGCCCAGGCGCTGACGTCTGCGTTGTCCTGATACGCTGTCAGATCAGCGCTTGCGCTGACATTGTAGCCGCAGGACTTGGCGTAACGGTAGAGAATCGAAACAAGCTGCTCGCGGGTGATGGCCGCGTCGGGCGCAAAGTTGCCGTTGCCAAGGCCCTCCACGATGCCGTTCTTCGCCGCCCAGGTCACGGCGTCGGCGTACCAGCCCTCCTGCTTCGTATCCTGGAAGCCGTGCGTGCCGGAGACTGCCGGGGTGCCTGCCAGACGGTGCAGAACCGTGACGAGCATGGCGCGCGTCGTCGGCTCGTTCGGCGAGAAGGTGTTATAGGAAGTGCCCGTGAAGCGACTTGGCAAGTTATCAGACGCAAAAAAGGGTGCAAAAACCTGGCATACACGCAAAAAATGCGGTAAAGATTTCTCTTTACCGCACGTTCCCATCTTTGCAGTGTACGCAGTCTTGCTGCTTCTGAACTACCAAGTCTTCTGACTCGCGCCCTATGGGGCTTCCCCCCGCGCCTGCCAATCTACCTTCTCCCGTTTTCCACAGAATGACCGCCTTTCGGCGCGATTGACAGACTCATGCGCATACAGCTTACGGATAAGTACCGGGTTCTAACCGGATTCCTTTTACCCTGCACTGCGCTTTGCATTGCAGGGCGATAGCACATCTATTTAGTTGTTTCGGCGCCGGCACAGGCCGCAAGCGCCAGTTTGACACAATACTTTATAGGAATATGCATAATGCAAAGCGCAGGAAAGGTCAAGAAAATGTTTCGTTCCCCATTTATCGATTCTCTTTACTGCCGGCGCGTTTCATGATATAGTAGCGTTAAATCGTTTTCCGGCCCTTTGCGCGGAGATTGCCCGCAATCTGGTGCAGCACGGCGACCAGGCTGATGCCTGCCGCCAGGCCCACGGCCCACTGCGCCGTCAGAAGGCCGTAGCGCCGCATGGCGGCAAAATCATTCTGCACGAGCGCGAACATCGCATAATAGACATACCCGCCCGGCACAAGCGGAATAAGGCCCGGGATCAGGAAGATCGTCGCGGGCGCTTTTGCGGCCTTGGCCGCAGCCTCGGCATAGGCGGCGGACGCCGCCCCGACCAGCACCAGAAGATAAAAAACGCTCTCAATTCTGCCTCTTAAAAGCAGATATGCGCCCCAGCTCAGAACGCCGCCCAGCGCCGCCGGCGCGAGCAGCCGCCGGGGCACATTCACAAGCAGGCTGTAGCCCGCCGTCGCGGCGAGCGCTGCAATCAGATTGACAACCATCTTTCACACTCCAAACAAATAGATCGCGCTGCCGAAGCCGATGGCCAGCATCAGCGCCAGCAGCAAGGACTCGGCCAGCCGCAAAAGCCCCGAGATCGTGTGGCCCACCAGCATATCACGCACCGCGTTTGTCAGCGCGGCGCCCGGAATGAGCAGCATAATGACGCCGATGGAGATCTTGTCCACGGCCAGAACGCTTGTCAATCGCCCCGCGAGGCAGATCACGCTTCCGGCCAGAAGCCCTGTCAGCAGCTGAAAAAACGCCGCGTTGCGGAACACCGGCAGCACCTTCTGCTGCAAAAAGCAGACCATCGCGCCGACGAGCGCAGCAAAGACGCTGTCAGCCAATCCTCCGCCCAGAAACACCGTAAAGCCCGCCGCAGCCAGAACGCTTCCAAGATATAAGACTGCCGCGCGCGGCTTTTCCCGGTCAATCTCGCGCAGCGCCTGCTGCAAATCCTGCGCCGAAGCCGGCGCAGCGCAGAGCCTTCGGCTGAGCGCGTTGAGCCGCTCGAGCTTCTGAAAATCCGTCGACGGAGCCTTGGTGATACGGCGCGTCTGCGTCAACTCCACCCCGTCTTCAAAGAGCATCGTCAGGACAATGTCCGACGTGATGACAAAAATATCGACCTTCTGCGCGCCATAGGCCCTTCCGAGGCGCGTCATTGTGTCTTCCACGCGGTTAATTTCCGCGCCGCAGAGCAGGAGCATCTGCCCCATATCCAGAAGGCCATGCAGAATCTGATCATGCGCTTCCATGCGCGCCCACTCCCCTTTTCACACTTTCCAAAACAGATATTTTAACAGATCAGTGCGCGTTGTCAAGCGCGCGGAGGACTTTATGAACTATGCAACCATCAAGCCCTGGGACATCGCAAACGGCCCGGGCGTGCGCGTGAGCCTGTTTGTTTCCGGCTGTACGCATCACTGCAAAAACTGCTTCAATCCCGAAGCCTGGGATTTTTCTTATGGCGAGCCGTTCACGCCGGAGGTCATGGACGAAATTCTTCGCCTCATGGCCCCGCACTATATCCGCGGCATCACGTATCTCGGCGGCGAGCCGTTTGACCCGCACAATCAGGCGGGGCTTCTGGCGCTCTCGCAGAAAATCCGCGCGCAGTACCCCGAAAAAACCATCTGGTCGTTCACGGGCTATGTGTACGATCAGAATCTGCCGCAGGTGCCGGGCGTGACAGACGCGCTTTTGTCCCTGCTCGACGTGCTGGTCGACGGTCCGTTCATCGAGGCGCAGAAAAATCTGAGCCTGCGTTTCCGCGGCTCTTCCAACCAGCGGCTGATTGACCTCAAAAAAACACGCGCATCCGGCGCGCTTACGCTCTGGAGCGATGAACAATAGGAGATAGCTTATGCCGAAAATCAAGATTCATTATTTTTCCCCCGATGCCCCGCGGCTGAAAATGACCGACAAGGGCGACTGGATTGACCTCTACTGCGCGCAGGACATGACGCTGCACGCGGGCGATTTTGCCCTTGTGCCGCTGGGTGTTTCCATGCAGTTGCCCGAGGGGTATGAGGCCAGAACCGCGCCCCGGTCGTCTACCTTCAAGCGCTGGGGTCTGCTGCAGGCCAACTCCGTCGGCGTCATCGACAACAGCTACTGCGGCACAAATGACGAGTGGAAGCTCCCCGTCTATGCCACGCGCGACACGACGCTGGAAAAGGGCGACCGCATCTGCCAGTTCCGGATTTTTCAGGTGCAGCCCCCCATCGAATTTGAAGAGTGCGACGAGCTGTCCGATACCGACCGCGGCGGCTTCGGCTCGACCGGCCGAAAATAAAAATTGTCAAAAAAGCCGCCGCCCTTTGGGTAGTATCAATCCCGGCTCAGAATACTCTGCGCCGGGATTTTGTTACGCTTCTTCCTGAAGTTTCACCGTCATGGAAATCGGATTATGGTCAGAATAGGCAAAGCCGGTATCTACGACCGCGCTTTCCAGCACCTCGACATTCGGCGACACCAGGAACCCGTCGACCGTCAGCACCAGCTGCCCGTCGTGGTACGGCCCGTCGGCGTTGCGGACCGACGGCACCGCGGCCTGCGCCCCTTCGGGCGCGACAAGCCGGATATCCGTGGCCTCCAGAAGGTCAAAGCGGATCGGCTGCGCCCAGGTATAGTCCTCGGTGGAGACGCCGAAATACGCCTCGCTGCCGCCGTCCATCAGGTCCTTGTTAAAATCTCCGCCGCCGATGACGTAGTTGCCCGCCTCATATTCCTTCTGCATGTCAGAAAGCAGCAGCTCCAGCTGCTCATCGGCAATTTTGCCGTCGGAAGTGTAGGCCGACAGGTGCAGATTGTAAAGGCACAGCTCCTTGCCGTTTGTAACCGGAATCCGGCTGACACTGTAGCACCGGTCCAGATCCAGAATCTTCGTCACGCCGGTCTCAACCGGAAGGCTTCGGCGCACCGCGCTGCGGACACCAAGCTTTGACATCGTCAGCATCCCGGAATTCGACGCGCCGTGCGGCTGCGTGATAGGATAAAAGAGATAGGCCGAGTGGTAGTTCACGGCAAAAACGCTGTCCGTATACACATCCAGATCGTCAAATGTGCGCAGCGCCAGCGCCTCGTCGACATGGTAGCTCCGGTCGGAATCGAAATCGACCTCCTGCAAAAGATACAGGTCTGCCTCCTGCGCGAAGGCCGTCTTGCCGATGGCGTCAATGTTTGCCGTCAAGCGGTCTTTGGACCACGCGCGCGACTCGGTTCCGCCGTCCATAAAAAAGCCGAAGTCCTCTTCATACGCGCCAAAGCCGATGTTCCAGCTGAGCACCTTATATTCTGTCTCCGGCGCGGCATTTTCCACCCCGGCGCTGCCGTGTGTCACCTCGAGCGGCTGATTGTCCTCGATGCGAGAATATGTCCCGAAGACGTATCCGGCATAGGCGCCCACCGCCAGCAAGAGCGCCAGCAGCGCAATTCCAAGAATCTTCAAAGCCTTTTTCAAGCCACGTTCCTCCTGCCTGTGTTCTTTTTGCTATCATACCCGATTGCGCCGGAAAATGCAAACTGACCGCCGGCTGCAGAAAATAATTTTAAGAATTATTATCAAAATAGGGCTAGTTTTTTTCGCGCACCTGTGGTATGCTAAGAGCATAAAAAACGGCAACATCACAAGAACAATCATCAGGAGGAACTTTTATGTACTGCGTCAAAAAAATGACGGACGATCTCTATTGGGTCGGCGCCAGCGACCGCCGGCTTGCTCTGTTCGAAAATGTCTACCCCATCTCCCGCGGTGTGAGCTACAACTCGTATCTGCTGCTGGACGAAAAGACGGTTCTGCTCGATACGGCTGACAGCTCGGTCAGCGCAATCTTCTTTGAAAATGTGGAGCATGTGTTAAACGGCCGTCCGCTCGACTATCTGATCGTCAACCACATGGAGCCCGACCACTGCGCGCTGATGCAGGATCTGGTGCTGCGGTATCCGGATGTGAAGATCGTCTGCAACAAAAAGACGCTGGCCATGATCGAAAACTTCTTCACGTTTGATATCAAATCCCGTGCCGTGATCGTGGGCGAAATGGACACGCTCTGCACCGGCCGTCATACTTTCGCCTTCGTCATGGCGCCCATGGTGCACTGGCCCGAGGCGATGGTTTCCTACGATGTGACCACAAAGACACTCTACTCCGCCGACGCGTTCGGCACGTTCGGCGCGCTGAACGGCAACCTGTATGCGGACGAAGTGAACTTCAAGACCGAATGGCTGGACGATGCCAGACGGTACTATACCAATATCGTCGGCAAATATGGCACGCAGGTGCAGGCGCTGCTCAAAAAAGCCGCGACGATCGAAATTGAGACCATCTGCCCACTGCACGGCCCGGTGTGGCGCAAGGACATCAGCTGGTTCATCGACAAATACGTCCACTGGGCGACCTATAAGCCCGAAGAGCAGGCCGTCGTGATCGCCTACGCCTCGGTCTACGGCAACACCGAAAACGCGGCAAATATTCTTGCCTCCAAGCTCGCCGATCTCGGCGTGCGCGATGTGAAGATGTACGACGTTTCCGCCACGCATCCGAGCTTCATCGTCTCCGAGTGCTTCCGCGCAAGCCACCTGGTCTTCATCTCGACGACCTACAATGCCGGCATGTTCGTGAACATGGAAAACCTGGTGCACGACATTGTGAACCACAATCTGCAGAACCGGACCATCGCGCTTGTAGAAAACGGCTCCTGGGCCCCCACGGCGGCAGGCCTCATGCGCGCCGAGTTCCAGAAGCTCAAGGGCTGCACAATTCTCGACGAGGGCCTGACAATCAAGTCCTCGCTCAAGGAATCCCAGCTGGCGCAGATGGATCAGCTGGCGCAGGCCATCTACGACAGCATGGACCATCCCGCCCCCACCGTTCATGAAGAAGCAAAACCCATTGAGCAGAACGCAATGTTCTCCCTTTCCTACGGCCTGTATGTGCTCACCGCACGCGACGGCGAGAAGGACAACGGCTGCATCATCAACACCGTCATGCAGCAGACCGACACGCCCAAGCGCATCAGCATCACCGTCAACAA
>CAKUCT010000030.1 GCA_934643765.1 uncultured Oscillospiraceae bacterium | reverse complement strand
ATGGAAAAGCGCTCCGAGCTCTATGTGAAGGGCGACCAGAAGGGCATCGACGAGCTGGAAAAGGAACTGCTGGCGCAGAACGCCGAGCACAAGGACTGGACCTGCTCGGAAGAGATGATGAAGCTCACCAAGGACGGCAAGGCTCTGTACCTGCACTGCCTGCCCGCCGATATCTCGGGTCTTTCCTGCCCCGAGGGTGAGGTCGACAACTCCGTGTTCGACCGCTATCTGGTGCCGCTGTACAAGCAGGCTTCCTACAAGCCGTACATCATTGCCGCTATGATCTTCCTGGCGCAGGTCAAAGATCCGGTCAAGGCTCTCATGGATCTCGACGCTTCCGACAACAAGCGCAAGAATTTCTAAGAAACGAATTGAAAGCCAGCTTTCAATTCGTTTGGAGCTGCAGCCCGCCGCGCGCATCATTTTTGCGGCAAACCGCAAAAATGATGCACTTGCGGACTGAGCGGAAGTTTTCCGGTTGGCAAAGCCACCGGATAAAATGATTCACATGATTTGCAGCGTGCGCGCTGCAAACTCTGCGAGGCAAATTTCATTTATATGGCGGGAGCATTGCTCCCGCCATTCTACGTTAAAAAAATACGAGGAATTTGAAAATGGGTAAAAGAATTGTCATCGCCCTGGGCGGCAATGCCCTGGGCAAAAACCTCCATGAACAGATGGACGCAGTCAAAGTCACCGCGAAGGCCATTGCAGATCTCATTGAAGACGGTCACGAGGTTGTCATCGCGCATGGTAACGGCCCGCAGGTCGGTATGATCCAGAACGCCTTTGCCGCCTATCACAAGCAGCAGGCCAAGAGCGATATCATGCCGCTTTCCGTCTGTGTCGCCATGAGCCAGGGCTACATTGGCTACGATCTGCAGAATATGATCGGCGAAGAGCTTGACCGCCGCGGTCTTCACAAGCACTGCGCAACCGTCCTGACGCAGGTTGCCGTCGACCCGAAGGATCCCGCCTTCCAGCATCCGACCAAGCCCATCGGCGCGTTTATGACCGAAGAAGAGGCAAAAAAACTGGCCGCGGAAAAGGGCATTGATGTTGCAGAAGACGCCGGCCGCGGCTGGCGCCAGGTCGTCGCGAGTCCGAAGCCGGTGGAAATTGTTGAGATTGCCACGGTCAAGGCCCTGATGAATGCCAATCACGCCGTCATCGCTGCCGGCGGCGGCGGTATTCCCGTCATCTGGGAAGATCAGTACCACCTCAAGGGTGTGCCCGCTGTCATCGACAAGGACTTTGCCTCCGAGTGCATGGCAGAGCAGCTGGACGCCGACATGCTGATCATCCTGACGGCTGTTGAAAAGGTCGCCATCAACTTCGGCAAGCCAGACCAGAAGGGTCTGGATCATCTGACCCCCGACGAGGCGCGCAAGTACATTGCCGAAAAGCAGTTCGCCCCCGGCTCGATGCTGCCGAAGGTTGAGGCCGCTGTCAAGTTCGCCGAGTCCAAGCCGGGCCGCACCGCGCTCATCACGCTTCTGGAAAAAGCAAAGGATGGCATTGCGGGCAAGACCGGCACAACAATTTCACTTTAATGAAAAAACAACCGCTTTTTCATTAAGGGGGCCGCACCTCGACTGCGCGCATAATTTTGCCCTGTAGGGGCAAAATTCCACACTTGCGAGTTGAGAAGTATGTTTCCGGCCGGCAAAGCCGCCGGATAACATGGATTTCCATTTTATTTCGCGTCTGCGGACGCGAAACTTTGCGAGATAAAATAACTGCCCGCGAAGCTGTGCTTCGCGGGCGGTTGCTTTTTCTTTTATACCATTCTACAGGACTCGCAGTTCTCGCATTCCGGGAACTTCTTCTTGTCGTAGGCAATGCCGTTCTTGTCATAATAATCCTTGACGGCGGATTTGACGGCTTCTTCCGCCAGCACCGAGCAGTGCAGCTTGTGCGCGGGCAGACCGCCCAGCGCGTCGACAACATCCTTGTTCGTCACATTCAGGGCCTCTTCGATCGTCTTGCCCTTGATCATCTCGGTCGCCATGGAGCTTGAAGCGATGGCGCTGCCGCAGCCGAAGGTTTCAAACTTCACGTCTTCAATTTTATTGTCCTTGATTTTCAGATACATCTTCATGATGTCGCCGCATTTGGCATTGCCGACCTCGCCGACGCCGTCTGCGTTTTCAATGCTTCCCACATTTCTCGGGTTCATGAAATGATCCATCACAACATCTGTATAAAGTGCCATAGTCTTGTCCTCCAAACTTACAGCATAAATTTCTTTTCGCCGCGCTCAAGTTCCTTCCACACCGGCGACATATTGCGAAGATACGTCACAACCTGCGGAATCTGCTGCAGCATATATTCCACCTCTTCCATCGTGTTCTCTTCGCAGAGCGTCAGACGAAGCGAGCCGTGGGCCACCTCGTGGGGTCGGCCGATGGCCAGCAGCACGTGGCTGGGGTCGAGAGATCCCGACGTGCAGGCCGAGCCGGACGAAGCGCTGATGCCCTTCGCGTCGAGAAGCAGCAGCAGGCTCTCGCCCTCAATGCCCTCAAAGCAGAAGTTCACATTGCCGGGCAGGCGCGGGCTGGCTGCGCCGTTGAGCGCGCAGTGCGGAATCTGGGACAGACCCTCAATCAGCCGGTCGCGCAGCTGCGAGACCTTCTTCTGGTTCTCCTCCAGGTGGTCGCACGCCTCTTTGAGCGCCGCCGCCATGCCGACGATACCGGGAACGTTTTCTGTGCCCGCGCGCTTGCCGCGCTCCTGCGCGCCGCCTTCGATGATATTGCTCAGAATGATGCCGCGCCGCGCGTACAGCGCGCCCACGCCCTTCGGGCCATCGAACTTGTGGCCGGAAAGCGAAAGCATGTCGATGTTCATGCTGGAAACGTCGATGGCCAGATGGCCCGCCGCCTGCACCGCGTCGGTGTGGAACAAAACGCCCTTTTCATGGCAGACCTTGCCGATTTCGGCAATGGGCTGCACGGTGCCGATCTCATTGTTGGCGAACATGATCGTCACCAGGCACGTATCCTCGCGGATGGCGTCTGCCACCTGCTGCGCGGTCACCAGGCCGTTTTCATACACATCCAGCATCGTCACCTCAAAGCCCTCTTTTTCCAGCTTTGCAAGCGTATGCAGCACCGCGTGGTGCTCAAACTTCGTCGAGATGATGTGCTTTTTGCCCTTCTTCGCGCCGATGATCGCCGCCGAACGGATGGCCTGGTTGTCGGCCTCACTGCCGCCGGATGTGAAATAAATCTCGCGCGCCTGCGCCCCAAGACAGGACGCAACCGTCTGCCGCGCGCCCTCCAGCGCCTCTTTGGCCTCCTGGCCGATGGTGTAAAGGCTTGAGGGGTTCCCGTAGTGTTCTGTCATATAAGGAAGCATTGCTTCAAGCGCCGTGCCGCTCATCTTGGTCGTTGCGGCATTATCTGCATAAATCTTCATGATCAGGCTCCTTTCTATATCTTGCCTCTTGTTGTTCATACCATATCACAATTACCCTACTTAGTCAATAGGTTTATATGTTGAAATATTCTGCCCGCCGGTGCCCCGGATTTATTCAGAAATTCTTAAGCTTCTTTTTCCTTGTGGCCGCGCGCAAAAGCGTGTATGATAGAGGTACATCCATACAAGGAGGCCCCGGCATGGCAAACATTCTGGACTATCTGGACTGGCGCGGCGATCTGCGCTTCGCTGAGCGCGCGTTCAACGAAGTGGATAATCTGATTCTGGCGGAGCTGTGCTATCTGGATCTGTCCGGTTTTGTTCCGCAGGGCTTTTCCGCGCAGGGAGTGACCCTGGCACAGGCAGCCGGGGCTTACTTTGCCGCGCACCCAACGACGGACATGGGCGTCCTTGTTCCGGACCAGATTCCGGTGCTGGTGCAAAGGGCCGCCGGGACCGCCCGCTTTTCTGAAATTCGCCTGCTCGGCTATGTCAACCGCATCGACGAGAATACGGAAACGCAGTTTTCCGCCATGACCATCCTGCTGCCCGACAAGACGGCCTATGTCGCCTTCCGCGGCACGGACGACACCATTGTCGGCTGGAAAGAGGATTTCAACATGGCCTTTACGCCGGAAATCCCCGCGCAGACGCAGGCCGCAGAATATCTGCGCCAGGCAGCCACTGCTTTCCCCTTCCTGCCGCTGCGCGTCGGCGGGCACTCCAAGGGCGGAAACCTTGCCGTCTACGCCTCTGTTTTCTGTCCGGAAGCCGTGCAGAAGCAGATTCTCGCCGTCTATAATAACGACGGCCCCGGCTTCTATACCTCGCTTCTGCCGCTTCCGGAGCACAAGCGCGTGGCAGATAGAATCACGACGCTGTTGCCGGAGTCGTCCGTGGTCGGCATGCTTCTGGAGCACGAAGAAACATATCAGGTTGTGCGCAGCACGCAGGTTGGCCTTATGCAGCACGACGGCTTTTCCTGGCAGGTGCAGGGCACACACTTTGAGCACCTGCATGATCTGACCGAGGGCGGCCGGATCATGGACCAGACGCTCCGGACCTTTTTGCAGAAACTCGACAACGATCAGCGCGTCGCGTTCATTGACACGCTGTTTGACCTTCTGACATGCACCGACGCGAGCACGCTCACCGATCTCAAAGAGGGCGGCATCAAGACCGCCACCGCCATGTTCAAGGCCGTGCGGAAGCTCGATAAGCCCACGCGCAAGGCGCTGTCTGATACGGTGCAGCTGCTTGTAAAGTCCGGCGCGCAGTCGGTTCTTGAGGAATTCGGTATCTCGCGCCTGCGCGAAAATCGCTTCATTGAGGCCGTCAGCGGCTATCTGGAGACGCACAGCCGCGCAGAATAATCCACGATAAAGGAATTTTGAAACCTATGACGCTCCGAGCCTTTCTTTTTACGCTGCTTCTGGCCATGGCCCCTGTCAGCGAGCTGCGCGGCGCCGTTCCCTTTGGTCTGGCGCACGATATCCCGCAGGCGCTTTTGTACCCGGCCTGCATTCTTGCCAATATGCTGCCGGTGCCGTTTGTGATCTTGTTTCTGCGCCGGATTTTATCCTGGATGCACCGCCGCGGCGGCCGTCTTCAGCGCGCCGCCGATTGGCTGGAGCGGCGGGGACACGCCAAATCCGCGCGCATCAAGCGCTCGGAGCTGCTGGGGCTGTATCTGTTCGTCGCCATTCCCCTGCCGGGAACCGGTGCGTGGACCGGCGCGCTGGTCTCCGCGCTGCTGGGCAGGCGTCTTTCCCACGCCCTTCCCGCCATCTTCGCGGGCGTTTGCACCTCGTGCGCCATCGTCGCGCTTGTCTGCAAGGGCATCATCCACATCGCAGGGCTTTAACATGCGCTCGGGCCGGTCTGGGACCGGCCCGCTGTTTGCTTCCTGAAAAATTCTGTCCCGGCGCGGGCTTTGTTGCAATTTCCGGGAAAACCGGTATAATAAGCATATCTTATTCTTTGTAAGGAGGACGCCATGACCGCCATCGTAACCGACGTGCACTACCGCATGTCCGTCGCAATCATCCGTGACCTGGCCGCGCGCGGCGTCCGCGTCGTCGTCTGCGAAAAAGATACGCATCCGAATCCGGTCGGCTTTGCGAGCAAATTTGCCGCGCGACGCGCCGTGCTGCCGGAGAGTGGCTACGAAAACGCGCTTTTGTCGCTCTGCCGGGCGGTTTCCGCTGAAGACGGCGAAAAGCCCGCGCTGCTCCCAGTTGGTGCGGCGACGCTCGCGCTGGTCTCAGAACATGCAGAGCGCTTTTCTGCAGTCTGCGGCTTTGCCGCAGCAACCCCCGCGCAGCTGAACCTTCTGAACGACAAGGCTGCCGTTTCCAGGCTGGCCCGGCAGCTTTCTGTGCCGGTCCCCGCGGACTTCTGCAAAGAACCGGGCGAAGCAGATGCTGCGTTTTTTGCGCGCGTCACGCTGCCGTGCGTTGTAAAGCCGCTGTGCGGCGAAAAATTTGGCCTCCCCGCGGCAAAGCGGTACCGCATCTGCCGCACCAAAGACGAGCTTCAGACCGCCTATGCGCATTTTTCCGCGCTGACGCATGAAGCGCCCGTTGTGCAGGAATATCTGCCGGGCGAAGCCTACGGCTGTTCGGTCCTGGCCGATCACGGGAAGATCGTCCGCAGCATCTGCCATCACCGGCTGCGCGAGTATCCGGTCTCCGGCGGCCCATCGAGCTGCTGCGCTTGCGTGGATTACCCGGCGCTGCTGCGCTGCGCCGGGCCCATCATCCGCGAGTCCGGCTTCACCGGCCCTGCGATGCTGGAATTCAAATGCGGCGCGGACGGCGCGCCCCGCCTGTTGGAAATCAACCCGCGCGTCTGGGGCACGTACCCGCTCACGCATGTATCGGGAAGCGATTTTTCCTACGCCTGGTTCTGTCTGGCAGCCGGGCTTCCGCTGCCGGTTGCGCAGGCTCCAAAGCCCTGCCGGATGGTCTATTATCCCTCGGATTTTGCCGCGGGACTTGGCTATCTGAAAGCAGGCCGCCCCGGCACTTTTCTTTCCGTTCTGAAGGATTTTCTGGACCCGGCGGTCAAAAACGGCCTGGCCTCCCCCGGCGACCCCGGCCCGGCCCGGTCCTATTTCCGGGGACTGTTTCATCGGGGAGGGCGCAAATGAGCATCAAAGCCGATCTGCATGTCCACTCCATCGCATCCGTTGACGGCCGGAGCAGCCTTGACGCACTGCTCGCCGCGGCCCGCACGCATGGCTTGGACGCCATAACCGTTTCAAACCACGACACCTGCACGCCACTTCCGGAGCATCAGGACGTGCTTCTGATCCCGGGTGTCGAGATTACCTCAGATAACGGCCACATTCTCGGCCTGTTTTTAGACCGCCCTGTTGATCTTGCCGCCCTTGGCAAATACCCCGCGCCAGCGCGCGCGATTGACGCCATCCACAACGCCGGCGGCCTTGCCGTCCTGGCCCATCCGTTTGCCCCGCCGAAGCTGACGCCGCAGGAGGTACTTTCTCTTCCGTTCGACGCCATCGAAACGGCAAACGCCCGCGCTATGCTGAAGCCGGGCGCAAACGAAAAAGCGGCCGCGCTTGCCGCGCAGGCCAAGCTTCCCGGAACCGGCGGGTCTGACGCGCACCACGCCTCCGAGCTCGGCGGCTGCGTCACGGAATTTTCCTGCGAACGCTCGCTCGCCGCAATGAAGCAGGCACTTCTTGATGGACAGTGCCGCGCCGCGGAAATCCGCGCCTGCAAGTGGACGCAGAAAGGACTTTCCAAACTCCGGCGCGAGCGCACCTGCGGCACCGCGATTTCCCGTTTCAAAGCCCTTTGCTATTTTGGCGGCTGTATCTGCCGCGACGTATTTCACATTTAGGAGGATTGCCATGTCAGCTGTGACAAAGGCCATCGGCTTTGCAAAAAAGCTCAAGCACCGCTATCAGGATGAAATCCGCGCCCGCACGCCGGTCTATCTCAGCCCCGTCCGCCGCATCGAACGTGTCAGCCTTCCCGCGCGCGTCTGCGCCATGACCTTTGACGACGGCCCGTGCCGTCTGCCCGCCAATCCCGCGCCGGACGATACGCCGCTGACCCTCCGCCTTCTGACTGCTTTGGAACAGTACGGCGCGCGGGGCACATTTGACATCGTCGGCGACACCTCGGAAAATTATCCGGACAAGCCCGGCAAAGAGGGCTCTGCCTCCTGGGGCGGCATCCGGTACGACCACTATCCGGACTTCGGCAAAGATCTGAACGGCGGCGCCGTACACTGCCCGGAGCTCGTGCAGCGGATTCTGGACGGCGGGCACGAAATCACCAGCCACACCTACCGCCATGTGCTCTACGGGCCGAAGCCGTTGGTCTACGGCGGCAGACACCCCTTTGACGCGCTGGATGACGTCATTGCCGATCTGAAAAAGCTCGACGATCTGATGCGCGCGCAGTTCGGCTATGAGATCAAGCTCTCCCGCCCGCCGCACTATGTAGACAAAACGAAAGACGGCTTCACCAGCTACGACGCGCATGCCGCGCTTGGCTACCAGTACATGGCCGCGAGCTTCGACGGCGCAGGCTGGCTGCCGCTGGCAAGCTATGAAGCAGAGGTCGAGGCTATGCTCGCGCCGCTGCGCAGGGCGCTGGAAGAAAACCCGGACAGCCTGTGCGGGCAGATCATCTTCCAGAAGGACGGCTATAACATGGCCCGGCGTTCGCCGGTGGCGGACGCTCTTCCAAAGCAGATGGCGCTGCTGCAGCAATATGGCTACCAGGTCGTCACCGTCTCCGAGCTTCTCTCCCGCTGCCCGTTTGCCGATCTTTCGCCGGAAAGTCCGCTCTTTGCGCCGGCAAAGGCGCTGCTGGACGCGGGCTGGTGCATCTGCTACCGGGACAATACCGTCCGCCCGGACACCGTTCTGACCCGCGGCGAGGCGTGTATGTTCGCCTTCGGCTGGCGCGCAGCGCAGCGGCGTGTGGAGCTGGTAAAGACCAGAACGCGTGTCTGCCGCGACGTGCCCTGCCGCCATCCCTACAGCGCCGCCATTGAAATGGCGCTGGAGCAGAACCTTCTGCAGCAGGAAAACGGCCGCTTCCGTCCGGACGACGCTATCACCGCGCAGGAATTTTCCACCTTCTGCCGGGCCTATTTCCATCAGGCCCCGCCGGAGCCCGCCGCCCCCGTCACACATGCGCAGGCAATCGAGCTGCTTGCCGCCATGGCCGAACGGGAGACGCTTTAAAAGGAGGTTTCCCCATGCAACTGGAAAATACCGCAAAAACACTTGAGCGGAACGGCTTTGCCGTCCGCATCTTCCCCACGGCGAAAGACGCCGCCGCTGCCATCGCAGGCGAGCTGCACGGCAAAACCATTGGCTTCGGCGGCAGCGTCACACTCGAACAGATGGGCCTTTTTGAACTGCTGTCGAAGGATAATACCGTCTGGTGGCACTGGCGGCAGGATCCGGCCCTTGCCCACCGCGAGTCGGCCGGCGCAGAGGTCTATTTCACCTCGGCCAACGCCATCGCCGAAACCGGCGAGATTATCAACATCGACGGCACCGGCAACCGCGTCGCGGCTACGTTCTTTGGCCATGAGACGCTCTACATCGTCGCGGGCTCCAACAAAATCGCCCCAGATCTGCCCTCGGCCATGGACCGGGCCCGGAACATCGCCTCCCCGCTCAATGCCCGCCGTCTGAACCGGAAAACGCCCTGCGCGCTGTCTGAGCCCATGCGCTGTCATGATTGCAGAAGCCCGGAGCGCATCTGCAACGGCTTTTCCATCTTTCCCCGCCCGATGCGCGGCATCGGCAAGACGCATGTGATCCTGATTGATGAGGCGCTGGGATACTAGGATTTGGCAAAAAATCGTTGATTTTTTGCCAAAAGGGCTGCGCTCCGACCCGCGCGTTTTTTGCCAGCTTTGCTGGCAAAAAACACACTCTCTTCGCGTAGAGAATTTTTTGCCACGCGCAGGTCGCGGCAAAAAATGATTTACATTTTATTTTGTGCCGGAGGCACAAAACTCTGTGAGACTGCAGAGCTTACAAGCTTTAACAAAATAGCGCGCTTTCACATATGTGAAAGCGCGCTGATTTTATGTTTTTTGTTCAGAGGCCGGTTTCTTGGCGCGTGCCTTTGCGCTGCGGCGGCGTCTGCGGTGCGGCGGCTTTTGCGTCAGTTTCTGATAGCTCTCCGCCGCGGCGCTGTCCGGGCTGTAGACCAGCCGGTTCGCGCGGAGCGTTCCGTCCGGGTCTTCGGCCAGACGCACGCGGACCAGAAACGCGCCGTCCGTCTCGCAGGCGGCCATCGTCATAAACCGCTTTCCCGGCTGCGCATACCATTTCCCCACGCTCATTTTCCCGCTGCAAACCGGGCAACGGTTCTCCTTCGCGCTCATTGCGGCAAGCGCCTGCGTCTTATCGGCGTATCCATGGCTGACGCTTCTTGCAAGGCAGCCGGGAAGCTCGGCGCCGTGGAAGCCGTTCTCATGTTCCCGCGCGGCCTGCTCATACGCTTCAATGCCCGCACGAAGATCGAGCCTGCTGCAGATCAGCGCCGTGTGATACGCGTCTCCCAGTGCGTCGTGCGCGGGTCTCGTGGGCGAGATGCCCATCATCTCCATGGCCGTCGAGAGCGCCTTCTGCGCGCTTGCGCCGTCGGTCTGCGCATTGAAAATCAGCTGCGCATTGTACCACCGGTCTGTCCACGCTGTATCCATCTGGTAGAGCGCCAGATTTTCCTTTAAAATCGCAATGTCGTCGAAGCCCCACGTCAAAAACGCCAGATCCTCGCCGCACCAGCTCTGAAACGCCGCCATCGCCTCCGGAAACACCTGTCCCTGCTCTTTGAGCATGGAATCCTTGATTCCTGTGAGACTTGCCACCTTGCGGTTCATTTTCTTATAATAGGCCGGGCGGATCAGCACCTGAAACTCATCGGCAACCGCGCCGTCTTCCGTCATGCGCACCGCGCCGATCTGGACAATCTCGCCGCGGATCGGACTTGGCAGCACCTTGCGCGCGCTGTAGGACCCGGGCCAGGGCTGGTTCCACTCCAGATCCAGAACAATATATTGCATACACTTACTCCTCTGTGTCCGTTCAAAAAAGACATTCCGGCAAGTATCGTATCACAAATACGGCGCTCTGTAAATAAATTTTCGGAAATCGCACCATTTTGCAGCCCGGCGCATAGCATAAAAAACCGGCGCAGCCAGCGCTGTGCCGAGTTGTCCGGAAAGGCGGCGTCTATATGCCATTTTTGTTTCTGAGTCCCTCCACGCAGGAGTTCAATCCCTACATCACAGAGGGAAACGAAGAGTACTGGATGAACCAGCTTGCCGACCGCATGGAGCCGTATCTGCATGCCAGCGGCATCAACACCACCCGCAACGACCCGGAAGCCGGCGCAGCCGGCGCCATCCGTCTGTCCAATCAGGGGGACTATGATTTTCACCTGTCGCTGCACTCCAACGCGGCTCCGGCTTCTCTTGCCGGTCAGCTGCGCGGCATTGACCTGTATTATTATCCTGCCAGCGACGCGGGGCTGCGCATGGCAAACATTCTGGCCGACAATTTAAAGCCCATCTATCCGCTGCCGGAGCGTGTGCAGGCCCGGCCCACAACGGCCATCGGCGAGGTGCGCCGGACGCGCGCGCCGTCTGTGCTCGCAGAGCTCGGATACCACGACAACACAGACGACGCCAACTGGCTGATCGGGAATCTGGATACCATCGCGCAGGCGCTGAGCGTCGGCGTGACGGAGTATTTTGGCGTTCCGTTCCTGGTGCCGCAGGAAATTATTCCGGCAACCGTCGCGGTGTCCAGCGGCGCACTGAATCTGCGCGGCCTGCCGTCTACCGACGGCCCCATTCTCGCCCAGATGCCAAACGGCGCGCAGGTCCGGACTCTGGCGCAATACAACGGCTGGTACTCTATTTTCTATGACGGGCTCTACGGGTTTGCCGAAAGCCAGTACATCCAGCCAAACACGTAAGATCTTTCCGCCTCATTGCGCGGTGTTTCCTTCCGTGTCCTTCCCGATGCGCTTCACCTGAATATCCCCTTCCACCCAGCCACGGTCCTTGCCGCAGACCGGGCAGACGCAGAACGCCTCTTTGGCCAGCGTCACAAATCCGCAGTTCATGCAGCGCCAGACCACTGGATGATCCTTCTGATACAGCCGCTCGGTCTGCATCTGATTATAACCCTCCAAAAAGGCATCGCGGTGCGCGGCCTCAATACGCGCGATCATTTCCCAGAGGCTCGCAACATCTGCGTACCCCTCTTCCCGCGCCGTCTGCGCAAAGGCGGGATACACGCGCGTGGACTCTTCGTTTTCGCCCTTGGCCGCCTCCAGCAAATTTTCCATCGTCACGCCCAGCGTGTAGGGATACCCGGCTGTAATCTCAATGTTTTCAATCGGTTGCGCGCCGTATTTCTGCAGCCGCTCTAAAAATTCTGCCGCGTGCGCCTGCTCGTTGACGGCAATCTCTTCAAAAATCTGGGCAAGATATTCAAAGCCCTCTTTGCGCGCCTGCGCGGCATACTGTGTATAACGCTGGCGCGCCTGGCTCTCGCCGGCGAAGGCGCGCGCTAAATTCTGACAGGTTTTTGTCTGCATAAAATCCATCGCAAGATGCTCCTTTGCAACATATTCACAGCACTAGATTCTGCAGATTCCCGGCAATTATTCCGCGCAGGCTTGACAGGTTTTGTATAATAGAAACGAGGATAATTTCCGCGCAAATTCCGAATGTTTTTCATAGAAAGAGGCATTTCATGTACAAAAGAATTTTCGCGCTGCTGCTATCGGCGCTTATGTTATTTTCTCTGGCCGCCTGCGCAAAAAAGCCTGTGTCTCAGGAACAAGCCAAGGCCGACATTCTGGCCACGACGCAGCCTGTCTATCAACTCGCCTGCGCGCTGGCGGACGGAACGGGGCTCACGGTTGCCCTTCTCATCTCCGAAAGCGTGTCGTGCCTGCACGACTACACCCTCACGGTGTCGCAGATGGAAAAAGTCGAAGGCGCAAAGCTGGTGCTTGAAAGCGGCCTGGGGCTGGAGGACTTCATGGAGGACGCGCTCGGCGGGAAGGTGCGCATCGATATCTCGCGCGATCTTTCCACGCTGACAGGCGACGAGGGCGTAGATCCCCACTGGTGGCTCGATCCCACGCGCTTTCGCCAGGCGGCGAAGCTTGCCGCGCAGGAGCTCGGCAGCCAGTACCCCGAATACACCGACCAGTTTTCTGAAAATCTCGCGGCGTTTGACCAGAAGCTCGCAGAACTGCAGGACTACGGAACCGAAACGCTTGCAAGCCTCTCGTGCCGGGAACTTGTCACGTTCCACGACGGCTTTTCGTATTTTGCAGACAGCTTCGATCTGACGATTGCCGCCGCGATGGAAGTCGAATCCGGCAGCGAGCCGTCGGCCAAGGAGCTGGAAAACATCATTTCCATTGTCGAAGAACGCCAGATTCCCGCCGTCTTCTATGAAACCAACGGCGAGACGGGTTCAGCCGAGGTCGTCGCAAACGAGACCGGCTGTTCGGTCTGGACACTCGATATGGCCATCAGCAACGGCGATTATTTTGCCGCCATGCGCGAAAATATTGACATCGTAAAGGAAGCACTCGGATGATACCAAACAAACACTCCCCGCTTGGCGGCTGCGAGCACGCATGCTGCCTGAAAATTGAGCACCTGTCCGTCAAAATCGGAACCGACGTCATTCTGGACGATATCAATCTGCACATGCACTGCGGCCAGATCGTCGCGCTCATCGGCCCGAACGGCGCGGGCAAGTCGACGCTGATCCGCTCCATTCTCGGCCAGCGCGAATATGAGGGCAAAATCACCTTCCACGCTGCCGACGGCAAGGAAACGAAGCTCCGCATCGGCTACGTGCCGCAGAGCCCGGCCTTTGACCCGGCTGACCCCATTTCTGTTCTGGATCTTTTCACCTGCTGCATCTCTGGCCGCCCCGCTTTCCTGCGCCCGGGCAAGGCCCTTCGGCAGAAGGTTCTTGAATGCCTGTCG
>CAKUCT010000029.1 GCA_934643765.1 uncultured Oscillospiraceae bacterium | reverse complement strand
CCGAGGTTGAGCATCCGGTACTGGATACAGCAGCGGTCCGCAGCCTTGGCCATTTCGCCGCCCAGTGCGTCGAGCTCACGCACCAGATGTCCTTTTCCGGTGCCGCCGATGGCGGGGTTGCAGGGCATATTGCCCACGGCGTCGAGATTGATGGTAAAAACGACCGTGCGAAGGCCCATCCGCGCGCAGGCAAGCCCTGCTTCAATACCGGCGTGGCCCGCGCCGATGACGGCAACGTCATAGCTTCCTGCCGCATAATTCATATCGATCGCCTCCTTGCTTTGAACTATTATTCTAGCAAGCGCGCGTCTGTTTTGCAAGAAGACGGGCTGGCCGCGGCATAAAAAAAGAAAGCCTGCCGGAAATTCTGGCAGACTGCGGCAGATTTTGCGCGCGCAAGCGTGTATGCTAAAACAGAGCGGGAGGTGAACGCCATGCAGCCGGTCAAAGAGCTTTTTGTTCTGGCCCTGGCCAGAACGTTGGCGGAAAATATGACAGTTTCGGAGGAAGCCGCGGCGCAGATCGGAACCAGCGTATGTATGCAGACACTTTGTGAAATCTGCAGACTTGCCGCCGATCCCACGTTGAGCGAGCACGAGCTGACCGAACAGCTCCGCGCGCAGCTCGCGGGGGTACTTCCAACGCTCCGCGCGGCAGGTTTTTTGCAGCAAAACAGGAAATAATTTACCCTCGACCGCTTTCGACGGACTTTCGGCGTCTGCCTTGCTACAATGAGGGCACAGCTTATCCAATGCGAGCGCACTTCATATCCCTGACGGTGCCCTGCATCGTCAATCCCACAACCCATACCCCTGACTGTCTGTATTCGGTCAGGGGAATCTTTTTGAGACTGGCAAAAAAGCAGTTGCTTTTTTGCCAAAGGAGATGCTCTTCGCGCCGCGCGTTTTTACTGGCCTTGCCAGCAAAAACACACTCTCTCCGCGAGCAGTATTTTTTGCCACGCGCAGGTCGCGGCAAAAAATGATTTACACTTTATTCTGGCGTGCGCGCCGCGAACTCTGCGAGGCTATTATACCAAGCAATATCAAGCAATATGGAGTTTTCTAGTATTTCAGACAGCGCTGCAGGCGGCGCTCGGCGCGCTGGATGGTGCGGCAGATGGTGGACTTATTGACGCCGAACTCGCGCGCAAGCTGCGGAATATTTTTCTGATCGACATAATACCCCAGCACGGCGCGGCGCTGTTTTTCGGTAAGCTCCGCCTCAATGACCCGGTGCACACGCTGCAGCTGCAGCCGGCGCGGCAGCCGCGGCCCCTGATAGCCCTCATAGTCGATAGCTTTCATTGCGATAGTACCCCCTTTCATAGTAATGTGCAGTAAGCTCGGTCAATTCGTTGGTCTGGCGCAGCATTTCGGTCAGCGTGTGAATGCGCCGGTCGAGCCAGAAGCATTCCTGCGCGTCCTGCGCCGTTTTTCTTCGCTGGCGCAGTGCGGAAAGCCGCCCTCGCAGCAGCTGCGCAGCTTGCCGGTATTGCCCGGAGAGCTCCAGCAGCGTCATGGCAGCGCGCCCGGCAGCATGGCTACGCGCAGGCCGGGAAGAAAATAGGCCCGCGCAAAAAGCGGCAGGCAATCCGGGCAGATTGTCTGGCTGTCTATCTCATAATACCTCTGTCCCAGATACACTTCTCCGCCGCACCAGCCACACACGGCGAAGACCGGTGATTGCTGATGGTCGGCATTGCGGTACAAGCGTTTGTTCGTAGCGTCTCTCTCCCTTCTGATGGCAATCCCGGCCGGACGGCTAGGATTACCATTTATTTCCAATTAAAGTGTACTACACGTTTCGTGTGATGTCAAGTACAAACTTACAAAAAACGGAAAGAAGGAACGAACGATGCTAGGAGCAAGAATTGCCATGCTGCGCAAAAGCCGCGGAATCAGCCAGCAGGAGCTGGCCCACGCGCTGCAAATCAGCGCCAGCGCCGTCGGTATGTATGAGCAGGGGCGGCGAGAGCCCCCGTGCCAGATCCTTGTCGCGCTGGCGCAGATGTTCCATGTCAGCACGGATTATTTGCTGACGGGAGAGGCGGTTGAGCCCTGTGATCTTGAAAATCTGCAGGCGTGCTACGCGCGTGTTTCGCGCGCGCTGGGCGGAAATCTCCGTCTGGTGGACGGCTCGGGCGAAGAGCGCCCGCTCGCGCCGGAAGATCTGGCGCTGCTGTTTGCGGCGCTTGTCGGATGAAGCGGCACGATGGCAGTTGACGAACGGGGCAGTTTCATGTATGATGGGTCTACAGCTGAAAAAGGTGTGTGCAGCTGCTGATTTTTGCGGTTGTTTTGCTTGCTCCCGGCAGAGTTTGCCGGAGGGATGACACTTGCAAGACGGCCGGACAGACAAGGAGAAGAAAACCGCATGGATGACGTGGCCATGATGCGCCAGGCGCTGGCGCTTGCCGAAGAGGCGGCGCAAGACGGCGAGGTACCGGTTGGCTGCGTGATTGCGATGGAAGACGGCCGGATTGTCGGCCGGGGCCGGAACCGCCGGGAGAAGGGAAAGTCTGCCCTGGCGCATGCGGAAATAGAGGCCATTGGCGAGGCATGCCGGACGCTTGGCGGCTGGCGGCTGTGGCAGTGTACGCTCTATGTGACGCTTGAGCCGTGCTGTATGTGCGCGGGCGCCATTGTCGGCGCGCAGATTCCGCGCGTGGTCTATGGCGCGCAGGACAGCAAATCCGGTGCAGGCGGCTCGCTTGTCAATCTTCTGTGTCTGCCAGGGTGCTTTCAGCCCTCGGTAACAGTCGGCGTTCTGGAACCGGAATGCCGGACGCTTTTGCAGACCTTTTTCCGCTCGCTTCGCGCAAGAAAGAAACAACGCGAATCAACGAGAGGTGAGGACTTTGAACTTTAAAATTACATCCGATTCCACCTGCGATCTAAGCCCCGAGCAGCTGGAGCGATACGGCATTACCCTGCTTCCGCTGTATGTGCAGCTGGGAGAGCGGACGCTGCGCGACGGCGTGGATATCTTCCCGGACGATATTTACGCACATGTGGCAGACGGCGGCGATCTGGCGACGACGTCGGCAGTGAACCTGGCTGACTATGTGCAGACGTTTTCCGCGCTTTCCAGAAAATACGATTTTGTGATCCATATCTGCATCTCGCAGGAATTTTCCTGCTGCTATCAGAACGCCTGCCTGGCGGCCGCGGAATATCCGAATGTCTATGTGGTCGATTCCAGAAATCTTTCCACAGGCCATGGCCTTGTCGTTCTGGAGGCTGCGCGCTGCGCGCGCGAGGGCATGGAGCCGAAGGCGATTGCTGCGCATCTGCAGGAACTGACGGGGCGCGTGGACGCAAGCTTTATTCTCAGCCGGCTCGACTATATGAAAAAAGGCGGCAGATGCTCATCCGTTGCCGTTCTGGGAGCCAATCTTTTAAAGCTCCGCCCGGCCATCGAGGTCAAAGACGGCAAAATGGGCGTGTGCAAAAAATACCGCGGCACGTTTGAAAGCTGCGTCCGGGCGTATATTGCCGACCGTCTGAACGGCCAGAACAATCTCGATCTGCGCCGCGTATTTATCACGCACTCCGGCGTACCGGAGAACATCATTGAGACGGCAAAGAAGGCCGTCCGGGAATATCAGAACTTTGAAGAGATCTGCGTCACGCGCGCCGGCTGCACGGTTTCCAGCCACTGCGGTCCCGGCACCATCGGCGTGCTCTTTATTCACGAAAGGTAACATATGAAAAAGACCCTGCAGACGCTGCTTCCAAAACTGAATCTGGAGTTGAGCGAGGCGCAACTCGATACGCTTTGCCGCTTCGGCAGCGCGCTGATTGCAAAAAATCAGGTGATGAACCTCACGGCCATCACAGAGCCGGAGAAGGTAGCCGAGCTCCACTTTTATGACTGCCTGGCGCTTCTGAACGCGGCGGATTTCAAAAACAAGCGCGTGGTGGACATCGGCTGCGGCGCGGGCTTTCCGGGCGTGCCGCTGAAAATTGCGGAGCCGTCGATGGATCTGACGCTTCTGGACTCGCTCGGCAAGCGGATGCAGTGGCTGCGGGAAGTTCTGCCGGAACTGGGCGTAGAGGCAAACGTTGTGACGGCGCGGGCAGAAAAATATGTTTCGTCCTGCCGGGAGCAGTTTGATCTGGCGGTCTCCAGGGCCGTGGCCCGGCTCAATATTCTCGCCGAGCTCTGCCTTCCGTATGTGAAGACCGGCGGCGCGTTTCTTGCCATGAAGGGCCAGCTGGCGGACGTTGAGCTGGACGAGGCATCGCGCGGCATCCGCCTGCTTGGCGGGAAGGTCGAGCGGGTATATGAATACGAGGTAGCGGGCGCGGTACACCGTGCGGTCGTCATCCGCAAGGAAAAGCCGGCGCCGGCCGGATATCCGCGCGCTTTTGCGAAAATCAAAAAGACACCCTTATAACATGAAGCGCCCCGAACCTTACGGTTCGGGGCGCTTAAACTGTCAAAAAAGCGAGTGCTTTTTTGACGTTATTTCTTGAGGTCTTCGCCGCGCAGGTATTTGCCCAGCGGCTTCTGCAGAATTGCAACAACAACCAGCATCAGAATCAGGCTCAGCAGCAGGAAGCTGCCGTTATACAGTGCGGAGTAGATCCACGGAGAGGTCATCGTCATGCCGAAGAACTCATCGGGCATATACTCGGCCCAGAGCGTTGCGCCCGTCACATAGTGAACCAGGAAGCGCAGGAACGTGCCGAGCAGCGCGCCCCAATAGAAGCCGTTCTTCTTGCCCTTGAACAGACCCGCAAAGCCCATCGCGGCGAACGCCAGCAGATAGTCGCCGATGATCGACTGCCAGCCTGCCGAATACGCGACGTCCAGGAACAGCTGCAGCAGGCCGAACGCGAACGACACGAGCAGGCCCGGGCCAAAGCCCCAGCGAATGCAGAACAGGAAAATCGGCAGCATCGAGAGCGTCACCGAGCCGCCGTTCGGCAGCGTCCAGAGCTTGAGATAGCCCAGCACCTGCGCCAGGGCCAGCATGATCGCGCCTTCACACAGGCAGCGAAGCGTCATTTTGCTTTTCGTCATGGAAAAAACACCTCATAAAACAAAAGATACCGCCTACAACCGGAGTATGGTGTAGAGCGGCAGTTTGTACGAAGCAGCTTCCTACGCCGGCATTACCCGGATCAGGTGAAAGGGACAAGCGCAACGCGCAATCTCAGCCGGTTTCCCAGCGCCCCTGTGTTCGATTGTATGCGGTTCGTCCTTATTATAGGGGGAAGGGGGCGGCGCATCAAGATTTTTTTTGCGCCAAAAGGGAAAAAATTCCGCCTTCTGCGGCAAAGAA
Source organism: uncultured Oscillospiraceae bacterium (assembly GCA_934643765.1). Classification (GTDB taxonomy): domain Bacteria; phylum Bacillota; class Clostridia; order Oscillospirales; family Oscillospiraceae; genus CAG-170. The sequence goes on along the minus strand of CAKUCT010000029.1, from coordinate 8,248 downwards.
TATTTTTAAAGCCCCCTTGAAAAAGCGGAAAAAACCGATATAGTAGTATCTACGACCCACCTGCAGTGATGCAGGTTTCAGACGGAATTTGAAAGGAGAATTTTGATGAAGCGTCAGCTGTTTCGCCAGAGCTCTATGACCGAAGGCCCGGTGCTCCAAGGGATGCTGGCTTTTTTCCTTCCGATTATGCTGGGCACACTTCTGCAGCAGCTTTACTCCGCAGTCGACGCGGTGGTGCTGGGGCAGTTTGTCGGCAAAACCGCCCTGGCGGCCGTCGGCGGGTCGGATATTGTGCTCATCAATCTCATTGTGAACTTCTTTGTCGGCCTGTCCTCCGGCGCTTCCGTCGTCATTTCTCAGCACGCGGGCGCGGGCGAACACGAGCAGGTGAGCAAATCTGTCCATACGGCGGTATTTCTGGCCGTAGTGGTTGGCGCATTGACGATGCTGCTCGGCATGACGGCGGCGCCGCAGCTTCTGCCGTTTCTCAACACGCCGGAAGACACCATGCAGTATTCCAAAGACTATCTGATCTGGTATTTTGCAGGCATGATTCCGTCCATGATCTACAACATGGGAAGCGGCATTCTGCGCGCGCTGGGCGACTCCAGGCGCCCGCTGTATTTCCTGATTGTCTGCACGGTCGTCAACACGATTCTCGACCTTTTCTTCGTCGCTATTTTAAAGCTGGAGGTTGCGGGCGCGGCAATCGCGACGAGCCTGTCTCAGCTGATCTGCGCGCTGCTCGTCATCCGGACGCTCCGGCGCGCCGAGGGCGATTATCATCTGGAGTACGCAAAAATCCGGCCGGACGGCTGGCTTCTCAAGCGGATGCTGATCATCGGCCTGCCCGCCGGAATTTCCAGCATTCTTTATAATATCACGAATCTCTTTGTCCAGAAGGCCATCAACATGCTCGGCACGGATACAGTCGCGGCCTGGTCGGTGTTCTGGAAGCTAGACGGCATTTACTGGCCGATCTCCGGCGCCATCGGTATCGCGGTGATGACCTTTGCCGGGCAGAACTACGGCGCGCGGAAAAAAGAACGGATCTACGAGACCATGCGCGTCGGCATGGGGCTTCACCTGAGCGTGTCGCTGCTCATCGGCGGCTTGATTTTCCTGACGCGGGACCTGACCATCCGGGCGTTCAACGCAGACCCTGTCGTGATTGCGCAGGGGCGCACGGTCATCGGCTATCTTGCGCCGTGCTACTTCCTGTTTTCGGCGACGGAGGTGATGTCGTCTTTGATGCGCGGCGTTGGAAACGCGGTCAAGCCGACGATTCTCACGCTGTTCGGTATCTGCTTTTTGCGCCTGACGCTGCTGTTTTTGATGACCTTCCCGCACCTGAGCAATCTGACGATTGCCCTGTGCTATCCCATCACCTGGGCGACGGCGTCTACGCTGTTTCTCATCTACTATAAGTTCGGCAAATGGCTCCCGGCGTATCCGGTCAAGCGGGTGGAGATCGGATAGGCCAGTTGTCAAAAATCTCTGTTTTTGGCAAAAACATGCGGCTCGCCACTTGCCATTGAAGCATTTATAAAAAGGCCCGCGCCACTTTCGTGGCGCGGGCTGTTCTTATTCGGCTGCCTGCAGCCGATGAAGCGCTTCTTTGAAGTACGCCGGAAGCTCGCATTCCACGTGGACGAGCTGCCCGGTGCGCGGATGGACAAAATCGAGCGCCGCCGCGTGCAGGCACTGGCTGTCCAGTCCCAGCTCCGGCTTTTTGTGTCCGTAGACCATATCGCCCACAATCGGGTGGTTCCGCCAGGCCAGGTGGACGCGGATCTGGTGCGTGCGCCCGGTCTCCAATTTGCACCGCAGATGCGTATAGCCGCGGTAGCGCGCGATGACCTCCCAGTGCGTGACGGCGCTGCGGCTGTTCTTTTCGGTCACGGCCATCTTTTTGCGGTCGGTCGGATGGCGCCCGATGGGCGCGTCGATGGTGCCGGAATCCTCTTTGAAATTGCCGCAGACGATGCACTCATAGGTCCGGGCCAGGGAGTGATCCTTCAACTGCGCGCAGAGCGCCGCGTGCGCCGCGTCGTTTTTGGCGGCGATGATCAGCCCCGACGTGTCCTTGTCAATCCGGTGGACAATGCCGGGGCGCTTTTCTCCGCCGATGCCGGACAGACTCTCGCCGCAGTGGTGCATCAGGGCGTTGACAAGCGTACCGTCCGGGTGCCCCGGCGCGGGGTGCACAACCAGGCCCTTGGGCTTGTTGATGACAATCACATCGTCGTCCTCATAGCGGACATCCAGCGGAATGTCCTGCGCGGTGAGGGCTGTGTCCTGCGCGGGCGGGATGATGATCTCCAGTTCCATACCGGTGTGGGCTTTTTCGTTTTTTCGGACAGGCGCGCCGCCTGCCGTGACCAGCCCCTGCTCGATCAGGCGCTGCGCCTGGCTGCGGCTGATGTCCGGCGCAAGGCGGGCGATGGCGGCGTCCAGCCGCTCGCCGTCTTTATCCAGCGTCAGAATCATGATGGTCTTCCTGCTTGTCCTTGGGCTTGGTCTCCAGAAACTCCTTGTCCTTGATCAGAATGTAGAGCACCAGAATCGCCGCGCCGAAGGTGATGAAGAGGTCTGCGACGTTGAAGGTCGAGAACCACGGGATGCAGATCATGTCGATCACAAGCCCGGTTGAAATTCGGTCAATGAGATTGCCGATAGCGCCGCCGGTGACAGCCGCGATGCACCAGAGCTCCGGCTTTTTGTAAATGTACTTTTTGGCAATGGCCCAGACCACAAGCGCCAGGTATACGGCCGTCAGCACGACAAACATCCACCGGCCGCCGCGGAACAGCGACAGCGCCATGCCGTCGTTTGTGATATAGTGCAGCTGCAGCCAGCCGGGAATCAGAACAATCGTATTGCCGAGCAGATACTGACTGGCCAGCACCTTGGTCAGCTGGTCGAGTCCCGCGACAGCTGCGGCAAACAGTGTCAGAGCAACATAAAACAAGGGCGAAGCCTCCTAATCTTTGCGCGGCAGAAAATTCGCTGCGCAATGCATTGTAACCATAGTATCACACGGCCCGCCCGTTTGCAATCGTTCAGCGGCCGAGAAGCCGGTCGATCAGCTGGGTTTTCCGGATGAAGCGGAAAAGCGGCAGGCCGAGCACATATAAAACTACCGCTTCGCCCGCGCCGACCTCTGCGCCGAAGACGACAAGGCCCTTCCAGAATTCGTTCACGGGCATCAGAACGGCGGAGAGCATCGCGCCGACCATCAGCGTGTTGCAGAGAATCGTGGGCAGCGGCAACGCCCAGGTCTTTTTGATGTAGCGCGTCAGCAGGCAGGCCAGCAGTGTGGCCGCCGTGCCGACAATGATGTCGAGCGCGGAGACGGTAGAAAACAGGTTCGCGATCAGGCAGCCGAGCGTGAGGCCGATGGTCAGACTCGGCTCCAGCGCGACCAGCGGGCAGAGCGCTTCTGCAATGCGGAACTGAATGTTTCCGTAAGCGAATGAGGCCGTCAGGATGGTGACGGCGGCGTAGAGGCCCGCAACAAGACCGTTGAGAGCAATTTGGCGTGTGGTGATTTTTTTCATGGTATACTTTCCCTTTCTTGGGGACAAAAAATGGGCGTATCTCATACGCCCATCCCGCCGCAGACAGCTGATGCATGCGGCAATCCCTAGTTTTGTTTAGAGACAGGATGGTTACGAACTGTCTGTTATTTTGCGGCAGCGCGGCTCTGCCGTGCCTTAGTCTACTTGAAACATCCGGAAAAATCAAGCCCTGTTTTGCGCCGCTCCGGCAAAAAATGTGCAATTACCCTTGACAAACCGGACCTTAACGGCTAAGATAAAGCCGTATTTGAATATTTTGCGTTGATAAGGACAAGTACGGGTTTCTGATGTGCAAAGAGAGCTGCCGGTTGGTGGAAGGCAGCGGCAAAGTTTCCCCGAATATCCCCTTGGAGCATCCGTCTGAAAAGAGTTTTTCTGAGTAAGCGCGGACGGGACTTCCCGTTACAGAAGAAGAGTGTCCGTCGGAGCTTTTCCGTCGGGAATTCAGGTGGTACCGCGGTTTTTCGCCCTGAGTCTGTCTCAGGGCGTTTTTATTTTCCCAAACAGTCAAACAACACCTGCAAAAAACATGATTTCACATGGAGGCATAGAGTAAGATGGAATACAAACAGACGCTCAATATGAACAAGTCTGGCTTCCCGATGCGCGGAGGACTTCCGATGCGTGAGCCGGACATGCTCAAGCACTGGGAGGAGCTCGACCTTTACAATGAGCTGCTCAAGAAGAACGACGGCAAGCCCCTGTTCTCCCTGCACGACGGCCCTCCGTTCTCCAACGGTGCGCTGCACATGGGCCATGCGCTCAACAAGTGCATCAAGGACTTTATGAACCGCTCGGCGGCCATGCGCGGCTACTACACGCCCTATATCCCCGGCTGGGATAACCACGGCATGCCCATCGAATCTGCCATCATCAAGCAGAACAAGCTCAACCACAAGGCCATGCCCATTCCAGAGTTCCGCTCCGCGTGCCATGACTTTGCCCAGCATTATATCGATGTCCAGATGGAAGGCTTCAAGCGCCTCGGCGTTGTGGCCGACTGGGAGCATCCGTACAAGACCATGGCCCCGAGCTTTGAGGCGGAGGAAGTCAAGGTTTTCGGCGCGATGTACAAAAAGGGCTACATCTATAAGGGCCTCAAGCCCGTCTACTGGTGCTATCACGACGAGACCGCGCTGGCCGAGGCCGAAATTGAATATCAAGACGATCCCTGCACAACGGTGTATGTGAAGTTCCCGATGAACGACGATCAGGGCAAGCTTTCCCATCTTGACAAGAGCAAGCTGAGCTTCGTCATCTGGACGACCACGATCTGGACCCTCCCTGGCAACCTCGCCATCGCCCTGCATCCGGACGAGAGCTACGCGGTTGTGAAAAATGAGGATAACGGCGAAATGTATATCGTCGCCGAAGCGCTCTGTGACAAGGTCATGAACGTCGGCAAGGTCGAGCATTATTCCATCGTGGAGACCCATCCGGGCAGCTTCTATGAGAACATGCTGGCAAACCATCCGTTCCTGCCGAAGACGTCTCGTCTGGTCCTGGCCGACTATGTCACCATGGACTCCGGTACTGGCTGCGTCCACACCGCGCCCGGCTTCGGCGCAGACGACTATCAGACCTGCCGCCGCTACGGCATGGACATGGTTGTTCCGGTTGACGATCAGGGCCGCCACACCGACTATGCCGGCAAATACGCAGGCATGCTTGTCGACGCGTCGAACCCCATCATTCTCGAGGACATGAAGAAGGACGGCTCGCTGTTCGCCTCCGAAGAGATTGTCCACTCGTATCCGCACTGCTGGCGCTGCAAAAAGCCGATCATCTTCCGCGCAACCCCGCAGTGGTTCTGCTCTGTTGATTCGTTCAAGGACGAGGCCTGCGCGGCCTGCGACGATGTGCGCTGGCTGCCCAGCTGGGGCATTGACCGCATGAAGTCGATGATCCGTGAGCGCGCCGACTGGTGCATCTCCCGTCAGCGCCGCTGGGGTCTGCCGATTCCGGTGTTCTACTGCAAGGACTGCGGCAAGCCCATCTGCACGGATGAGACCATCGCGAAGATTTCCAAGCTCTTTGGCGAGTTCGGCTCGAACGTCTGGTTCGAGAAGGAAGCAGACGAGCTCGTCCCCGAAGGCTTCACCTGCCCGCACTGCGGCGGCAAGCATTTTGAGAAAGAAACCGACACGCTGGACGGCTGGTTCGACTCGGGCTCGACCCACTTTGCCTCCATGCAGAAAGATCAGGGCTTCTGGCCGGCAACCGTTTACCTGGAGGGCCTCGATCAGTACCGCGGCTGGTTCCAGTCTTCGCTTCTGACCGCTGTCGGCGCGCTGGGCAAGGGGGCACCCTTCAAAGAGTGCGTCACCCACGGCTGGACCGTTGACGGCGAAGGCAAGGCGATGCACAAGTCGCTCGGCAACGGCGTCGATCCCGCCGATGTCTTTAAAAAGTACGGCGCGGATATCTGCAGACTCTGGGCCGGCTCTGCCGACTATCACGTGGACGTTCGCTGCTCGGACTCCATCTTCAAGCAGATCAGCCAGAACTATCTGAAGTTCCGCAACACGGCAAAGTTCTGCCTGGATAACCTGACCGACTTTGACCCCAACCATCTGACCGCGCCGCAGGATATGGCGGAGCTTGACCGCTGGGCAATTACAAAGCTCAATGAGCTCATGACCCGGTGCGAGGCCGCTTATCAGGATTACGAGTTCCTGACCGTTTCCCACGCAGTGAACGACTTCTGCGTCGTGACGCTTTCGAGCCTGTATCTCGATATCATCAAGGACCACCTCTACTGCGACGGCAAGGACTCTGCTTCCCGCAAGTCCGCGCAGAGTGCGCTGTGGATGATCCTCGACGCCATGACCAAGGTCTTCGCGCCGATTCTGGCCTTCACCTGCGATGAAATCTGGCTGCAGATGCCGCACTGCGCGGAAGACGACGCAAGAAACGTTCTGTTCAACCAGATGTCGAAGCCGTACACCGAATACGCACTGTCCGACGAGGCGATGGCAAAATGGGACGTTGCGTTCAAGGTCCGCTCGGATGTCAACGGCGTTCTGGAAACCGCGAGAGCCGACAAGCGCATCGGCAAGTCGCTTGAGGCGCATGTGGCCCTGACGGCGGTCGACGCAGCAGCGGCTGAGGCTGTAAAGGCAGTCTCCGGCATGAACCTGGCCGAGATCTTCATCGTCTCCAACGTCGCTGTGACCGAGGAAAAGGCGCCCGAGGGCGCAGTTGTGGGCTCCGGCACAAACTTCCCGGGCCTGACCGTGACCGTCACGGAAGCGACCGGCAAGAAGTGCCCGCGCTGCTGGATGCATTCCCTGCAGGCGGACGAGCATGACCTCTGCCCGCGCTGCGCGGCGGTGTGCAAGGCACTTGACGTCGTTTTCGACTAAAATATTGCGTATAACAAAAGAGCCGGGGCGTTGCCCCGGCTCTACGTCTCAATGGACCTCGTAGAGTTTCGCGTCCGCAGACGCGAAATAAAATAGAAATCTATGTTATCCGGCGGCTTTGCCGACCGGAAACATACCTATCGCCTCGCAAGTGTGGAATTTTGTCCTATCAGGACAAAATTATGCGCGTCGTCGAGGCGCAGTTCCTTTTGCCAAAAAAGCGTCAGCTTTTTTGGCAATCCCGGCCGGGGCTTTGCCCCGGCTCTTGCTCTGTTAAAAAGCAGCGCTTTTGTTGCGTTTTTTGCCATTTGGTGATATGATAGCGGAAAACTCCCTACGGATTTGAGGTGCGCATATGCAGCTTGGAGCACACGAACTGAACCGGCCCATCGTCCTTGCGCCCATGGCGGGCGTGACCGACTGGGCCTACCGCTGCATCTGCGCGGAGCTCGGGGCGGACATTACGGTCACGGAAATGGTCTCGTCGCGGGCGCTGGTCTACAAGGACAAAAAGAGCCTTTCCCTGCTCCGCAAAACCGGAACGGGCCTTTGCGGCGCGCAGATCTTCGGCAATGACCCGGCCGTGATGGCAGAGGGTGCGGCGCTGGCGCTTGAGCACTCTGGCGCGGACTTTATCGATATCAACATGGGCTGCCCCATGCCGAAAATCGCTGGAAACGGCGACGGAAGCGCCCTGATGCGAGACCCGGAAAAGGCCGCAAGAATCGTCGAGGCTGTCAAAAAAGCGGTCCAGGTTCCGGTGACGGTCAAGATGCGCAAGGGCTGGGATAAAGGAAGCGTCAATGCGGTGGAGCTTGCCGTCATCTTAGAACAGGCGGGCGCGGCGGCCATCGCAGTCCACGGCCGGACGAAGACCATGCTCTATTCCGGCGTCGCCGACTGGGACATCATCCACGACGTCAAAGCGGCCGTCTCCATTCCGGTTATCGCCAACGGCGATATTTTTTCACCTGAAGACGCGGTGCACTGCGCCGCCCGCACGGGCGCGGACGGGCTGATGCTGGGCCGGGGCGTATTCGGAGACCCTTGGCTGCTTGCACAGTGCAAGACCGCCATTCTGGGTGAAAGCATCCCGGAGCGCCCGGCGCTCTGTGCGCGTGTGGATACGGCGCTGCGGCAGTTTGAGCTTGCAAAACAGGACAAGGGCGAGCATATTGCCTGTCTGGAGGCGCGCAAGCATTTTGCGTGGTATCTGCGCGGCGTTGCGCACAGCGGGTATTATAAAGAGAAAATCTCCGGCATTTCTTCGATGGACGATATTTACGCCATCGCCGCCGGAGT
>CAKUCT010000028.1 GCA_934643765.1 uncultured Oscillospiraceae bacterium | reverse complement strand
CCGCAATATTGACCACACAGGCCACCAGCACAAACAAAAGCGGCGAGCGGCTGTCGCCGAGCCCTCTGAAAATTGCCGAAAGAAGATTGTAGGCCACAATAAAGAAAATGCCGCTGCCGCAGATGCGCACATAGCTCGCGGTCAGATCAATGGCCTCCTCCGGCGCCTGCATCAACGCGGAAAGCGGCCGCGCAAAGCCCACCAGCACCGCAAAAATTCCCACGGAGAAAATCGCGAACACGACGGCCGCCCCGCCCAGAACCGCACCAATCTGCTCCGGCTTCTTTTCCCCGAGGTAGCGCGCAATGAGAACCGTCACGCCCATGGCAAGCTGCGTGACCACAAACGTCACCAGATTCAGCACCTGGCTGCCCGTAGACACCGCCGAAAGTCCGGCCGTGGAGCCGAACCGGCCCACCACCAGCAAATCCACCGCGCCATAGGCCGCCTGCAGAACCAGCGCTCCGAGAATCGGCAGCATAAACAACGACAGCTTTTTCAGAATGCTGCCCTGGGTAAAATCCGTTTTATCCGCGTTCAAATGTATCTTTCCTCTCTGTCAGAACCTGATAGAGCTTTTCGATCGTGCCAATGGTGCAGCGCGCATCCTCGTCCGAAATATCGGCCAGCAGCGGCGCGAGCTGCGAAAAAAACTGCGCGTTATAGCGCTCCGACAGCGCTCTGCCCTCCTGCGTAATAGAGAGATAGGTCACACGCCCATCCTCGTCCGAAGCGTTCTTCTGAAGAAATCCCCGGTCCTCCATCTCTTTGACCGTCCGTGTGACGCCGGGGCGCGGCAGATGCAGCACCTCACTGATATCGGACACCTTCACCCGCAGCCCGCGGCGCTCCAGCGCCTCAATCGTATCAAGATACTGGATATACGACGGCGCAACGCCGCTTGGAAGCGCCGGCAGCAATTCACGCACGCGCTTTGCCTGATAGCAGGCATCGAGCAGCGCCTTGATGTTTGATATTTTCATATGTTGATCTCCTTGTAATTACCACAGTTAATTATCGTTGATAATTATATGGTTTTGCACACGTTTGTCAATCCCTTTTCAGCAAAAAATCCCCCGCTCCGGCTTCTGCCGGAGCGGGGGATTTGCTCAATTTTCTGATTCTTCGTGATAGGTCTCCCATTCGTGCCACGTCATCGCGTTCAGATCGCCCCACGTGAGCCCGTAGTCCTGTGTCTCCTGCCATGTGCAGTAGCGGAACCAATAGGTAATTCCCAGCTGGCACGGCAGAATGTCTTCTATGATGATTTTCATCTCCGAAAACCCATCCGGTACGCCCATGACGCCCGGGAACCAGACCTTCACGCAGTTGACCTGCTCCAGCTCCTCCACCCTGCATGCCACACCGCACGCCGCCAGGCACCGGTTGATCGCCTCCAGTGTAAAGCTGTCTCCGCCGATCTGCAAAAATCCCGCGATGGCCGCGCGCCTGGCCTGCACGGTTCTGGCCGGCGGTCTGCTGCGAAACAGCGCCTCCATTTTAGAAAGGCCCTCGTCCTGCGCCGTCATCACAATCGTTTCCTTCTGCGCCGCGGCAAACGCGCCGTCCGCCGCGTCCAGCTGCGCGCCAAGCGCCTGCAGTTCGGCAAGTGAAAAGCTCCCCTCGCGAAAGCTGTAGACGCCAAGGCCCCGGAGCATGTCCACCAACTCGTCTGTGTAGCTCATGCTTCATCCTCCGTCACCTGCAGGCTCTTCAGCCTGACAAGCGTCCGCTCCGTGGCCGTGATGTCCTGCTCCGGCTGCTGCAGCACATAGTTTTCGACCATCCCCGTTGAAAAAATTGCGCCGCCGATGGCCGCGCGGTACAGACTCTTTCCCAGCATCGCGCCCGTAAAGCAGCCTTTAATCGCCTTCTCTGCCGCAGCCTTTGCCGCCGCAAAGCTCACGCCCTTTTTTGGCTTGAGCTTCACTGAAACAGATACCTCCTGCACCTGCGGTGCGAGCACCGTCACATCCACCGCAATCTCGCGCACCGCGTCCAGATCCGCCTGCACCTGCGCAAGCAAGCTCTCGGACGGCACACCCTCGGCCGACGCAATCACCACGCCGACCGTTCCGATGCCGTTCATCCGCGGAATCACCACCGCCGCCTCCACACCCGCGTGGCTCAGCGCCCGCAGCTCATAAAACGCCGCGTTCGCCCCATTCGGCAGCCGGATGAAGCTGTCGAGCACGCGCAGCCGCAGGCTCTCGTCATCCTCAGCCCCGCTGCCGCCTGAAAATGCCGCCGGGTTGAGTACCCCGGCCACACCCTCCGGCGCGCGCGTCAGAACCGTGATCGTCTCCACGCCTGCGTTTCCCGCCGTACCGGCCTGCTCAGCCTGCGCTGGAATGTCGGTGTAAAGTTCCCCCGCGCCGATTACGCCGGCCTTTGTCGTTACGAACCGCACCAGCCCAGCTGTCGAGCAGACCGTCCCCTCCGCAATCACAAGATCGCTCTCCAGCGCCCGGTCAATCCGGAACCGCAGCGTTCCGGCCGCCTTCGTTCCGGCCTTTCGCGTAATCCCGCGCAGCGCCGCGTGATAGTCCAGATATTCCCCCGTCGCCGTCTGCGGAAAGCTCTGGTTCATTGCCCAGTCGCAGTAGGCATAGAGCGTCTGAATCTGTGCAGCCGCCGCATACAGCCGGACGGCAAGATCCGCCGTATCGTCCATCGTAAATCCCGTCTTCTGCTCAAACACGGCCAGCATCTGGCCGTAAAGCTCTTCCACTTCCTTCATATGTTCACCTCCACCGCCTGCTGCGCGTCTGCATAGCGCAGCCAGAATTCAACGCGCGCGTGCCCGTCCGCCGTCTGCGTCACCTTCGCGTCCTCTACCTCCAGTCCCATACCGCAAAGCGCCTGCGCGGCATACTGCCGCGCCAGAGCTGCCCGGCCCGCCGGTTTTTCCTTCCCGAGCTCCAGCAGCCTGCTTCCCAGCTCCGGCAAAAACGGCAGCGCGCCGCGCCTGCACGTCAGCTTGAACAGCGCCCGCGCCAGAACCTCCTGCGCGCCATATAATCTCGTAAAGCCGCCGAACCCATTCGGCACATAATCGCCGTCCCGCAGCAGATTTTCCATCACGGCACCTCCATCTTCTGCCCGTTCACATACAGATCTCCATCGATATACACATCGCCTGTCACCCGGATTTTCCCGTCGTTTCCGAGCTTCATTCTTGTATTTTTCGCAAAAATCAGAACCTCTCCCGGCTGCAGCCCCATCGTTCCGCCCTGCGGCATTCCCGCCACATACAGCTCGTTTCCCTTCACAACCAGCACGCAGTCCGTCGCCGCCGGGTTCCAGCAGTACCCGCCAGGCGAGATTACCTTCGCCCGGCGCTTTTCCGCATCCGTCAGAACGGCAGGCTCCTTTCCCCCGATCGTCACCGTTCCGAGCGTCGCCGGATCTTCGGGGCTTTTATCCTGCATCACACGTCTTGATAACCACATATTCTTCACCTCAGCGTCAGAATGCAGCGCGCGCCCGATGCGTCGCACATCGACTGCGCCTCCTGCACCGTCATCGTCTTCCGTATTCCAAGCCCGTCGATCTGCAGCTCCACGCAGTCCAGAGGCTCGGCCGCAAACACACCCGGCACGCACACGCTCACCAGCCGCTCGTCGCGCTTCGTATCGTCCAGCCGCTGCTTTGCCGTGCGGAAACCTGCCCGGATTTTATCGCCCGTGCGGCCTGCGTAATGTACACTCGTCCCGCCCAGCGCCTCAAATTCCGGATACAGCGCCGTCTCATAGCTTCCGTCGCGCGTATTGATGAGCACCTGCTTTGCAGCCACCCCGTAGCGCCTTCTCGCGTACTGCGCCTGCGTAAAGCCTTGCGTCAGCCGTATGATCTTTCCTGGCCGCTGCTTCTGCAGAACCAGCGTTCCGTCCGCCAGAAACCGCGGCGCAATCTCCGCGCTGTGCCGGCAGAAGCCTGCCAGTGCCTGATAGCAGCTCGCCCCCGTCTGCACCACGAAGTTCGCAACCGGCCCCATCTCGTCCGCCTGGATTTTTGTGATGCCGCAGGGTCTGACATACGCGCTCAGAATATCCTCCAGCTGCGCGCTCAGATACTCCGCCGCCGGCGTCTGCATATCCATCATCCGCGCCGCCATCCCCCGGCCGGACACCTCCGCCAGAAGTCCGTTCTGATCCAGCCGCACTTCAAAATCATCCACAATCCCCGTACACACAAGCGTCCTTCCTTCAAAGCCCTGAAACTCTGTCGCCTGCTCCAGCAGCGCAATCGTAGACTCCCGCGCCGCGAACTGCACGCTGAAGCTGTCGCAGGGATCTCCGTCTGTCCGCCGCACGCTCCACTGTAGCAGCGCCGGCAGCTGCGTTCTGGCGCCGCCGCAGCTTACAACATACCCCGTCATTGCACGCGCACCCGCTGCCCCGGAAACACGCTTCCGGGCTTTGCAATCTCCGGGTTGAGCTTCAAAAGCGCCGCCATGCTCAGCCCATAGCCCGCGCAGACTTCCCACAGCGTTTGCCCCGCCGAAAGCTCGCAATAGCGCTTGCCGCCGCTTGTACCAGCTAGATCCATCCCCGTCTCTGCGCCGCTTTGCATAGACGCCTGGCAGAATTCAAAGCTGTACGCCACATAGTCCTCCCGCGGCTCCTGCGTCAGCCGCAGATCTGTAAAATACGCGCTGCCCGCCTGCCACACCGGGTGCACCAGCAGCCCCGCGCCGCCCGTCTGAAACACCTGCAGCAGCTCTTGAAACTTCTCATACGCCCCTTCTCCGTAGAACTCTCCCTGGCCCTGCATGACCGCGGCGTAAACGCCCAGATCCTGCACCACAAAGCCACCCATCGGCACCTTGTGCGTTACCGTCTGCCGCTTGCAGCTGAGCGTATACGTCCGCGGATTATTCGGCCATACAAACGACTTATAGCGCATGTTCAGCATACCGTATCCTCCTCTTACCCATACCTTCTGGCATCGCGCTCAAAAAAGCGCGAAATCTCCTGCATCGAGCGCTGTGTCGCGTCTGACGCCAGGCCCTCCACTGTCATCTGCCTGCGCTCGCTTCCAATCAGTCCCCCCGCCGTATTGTCCGGCGTCCGCGCGGCAAGATTAACTGTCTGCCTGGCCTGCAACTGCTCCATCGCGCGCTCCATCCGCCGCGTCTGCTCCTGCGCGCCAAGCTCCATCTTCTGCAGCCGCAGCTGCTCCGTCCGCGCCGCCGCGCGTGAAAGACGGCCAAGCATTTCCTTTGCCGCCTGCTCCGGCGCCTGCGTTATTTCTGCCGCATCCTCCGCACGGTTCTGACGCAGCTGCATACTCTGCTGCGCCTGCAGTTCTTCCTCCCGCTCCGGCGCCAATGGCCGGAGCGTATATTCCCGGATGGAAAGCTGCGGCGCAGCTTCAAACTGCGCCGCCATCTGCATCTGCTTTTCCAAAAGCGCTTTCATGTACTTGAGCATGTTTCAGTTCCTCAAATCGTTTTTCATCAAACATCGCGTTCTGCTCTCCGGCCGCCGCACCGCACACCGGGCATACCTCCCGCTCCGCCTGTTCCCGGCAGCTCGGGCAGAGCATCTGCAGCTTCTCCTGCTCATCGAGCATCATCTGCGCCACGCAGTAAAGATACGCCCCATCCGTCATCTGTCTGGCCCGTGCCTCCGTCGGCAGCACGCCGAATGCACGCAGCACGCGCCACTTGAGACGCTCATACGGCGCCTGCTCCAGTGCCCGGCAAAGCGCCTGCGCATTTTCTTCGCTGCAGGACGGATTTTCCTCACTGCAAAGCGCCGCATAAATCTCCATCCACCGCGCAATCACCGCCGCCGGCAGCGTTTTAAGAACCTGCTCTCCGCTTTCAAACAGCCGCTTTCCGTCCCGCCTGGCTGCCCTTGCCAGAACGCACGCGTTGAGCCACAGCCCCAACGCCTGCGGATCGTCTGCGCAGCTATCATGCGCTTCGCGCCGGGCACGCAGCAGTTCCATCGCCGGAATCACCCACAGCTCCGTCCCGTCCGGCGTCTTCCGTTTCCCGCTTCCGCCGAGCAGCTTCAAAAGCTTCTTGTCCATCACAGCAGATTTTCAATCCGCCGCCCGGCTTCCACCGTGACCTTCTCCATCACATTGCCGCCGACCTCCGCGCTCTCCTGCAGACTCTTCCACTGGCAGCCCGTGTAGATCACGTTCCGGTCCGGCTTGCAGATGACCAGCGAAAAATCGTCCATATCCGCAAAGCTCAGCCCGTCGCGGATGGCCTCATCGGTCGCGTAGAGTCTCGTCAGCTCCAGCGTATACTGGCTCTGCCCGCGAATCGTCGTCACCGGCTCGGACTGGCCGAAGGCATAAATCGCCTTGCTCTCGCGGCTGGCCGTCACCTTGTAGCTCTGCACCACCGCCACACGTACCCCGTTTACCTCCAGATAGATATCCGCCGTCGTCGGAATTTTCCGAATCGCCATACTCTCCCTCCTCAGACATTGATATGGGCCGTCAGATAAATCCGGTTCAGCCCATGCACCACCGTAAACGAGAACTCCACCACGCACGTCGTCGGATCCGATTCCAGCGCCGTGACCGTCAGATTCTCATAGCTCTCAATGATCTCGCGCGCAATCCGGTCCTCCAGCTCCACAATCACCTGGTTGCGGATCGCGTTTCTTGTCAGTGCGTTGTTCTTTGCCCGCGTGAATTTTGCGCGCAGACTCTTGCGGATCGCCGGGATCACATCGTCTACAATCAGAATTGTCCCCAACTCCCGGAACGTCGTATCCGCGCTGCCGCCGGTCTTCGTCCGGGTCGTAATGCCGCGCAATACGCTGACTTTTCCGCCGTAGCACTCGAGAACCGTCACGCCGCCTGTCACCAGCGCGTCAATCTGCGTCTCTTCATACATTGCGCTCACACCCGTCACACCGCGCAGCACCTGCCCGTTGAGCGGCAGCGCCGGGTCCGACTGATCTGTCAGCACTCCCGCCAGCGCCGCCGCGGCCATAAAGCCGCCCGACGCGCTCTGCTCGCCCCAGACATAGACATCCGGACCGATGAGCACCATCCGCTCCGAGTTCAGCTCCGCCGCCCGGTCCGTCAGATCCTTGATGCCTGGCGCGCGCAGTCCGATCAGCCCGATGCACTCTCCTTTCTGCCCCGACGCCTCTTCCACCGCGTCGCGCAGCGCCTTGTGCACCGTCTCCAGCGCGCTTGCCACCACACAGAACCCTGCCTGCTTCTCTGCGAACACCAGCGCCAGCGCCGCCTGATACGCCGCAAGCGTATCGCTTGCCACCGGGCTTGCCAGCACCGTTCCCGCCCCGTTCTGATACGCGATCTTCGCCATCCGGCCAAGCTCGCTTTCTTCTCCGAACGCCTCCTTCGCCTCTGAATACGAGCGCAGCGTATAAAGCCCCGCCTCCGCGTCCTCCGCCACGCCGATCAGCGCGATCACGCGCTCTGTTGAGCCCCTTGCCATAATGGACGACGCGTCATAGCTGGAATACACGCCCGGCCGCTCATGATATATCAGACTCATTGCACTGCTCCTTTCAAAATAAAGTCCGTAAACTCCGTCTCCTCCTCATTTGCCTCCGCGTAGAGATACGCCGAGGCCTTTGCCTTCACTTCACACAAAAAGAAATCCCCCGTCTTGTCATAGCTGCACGGCCCGGCGCTGAAACCTGTCAGCACAATGCCGGGCAGCTTCTCAGAAAGCTTTGTGCAGAGCTTATCTGCCTCCTGCGCGCAGCGCTCCGCGCCAAGTGCCTCCGGGCTTACTACCTGCAGCAGAACCTCCGCCCGCAGCCGCTTTCCGTAGAGCGGAACAATATTCCCCTCCCGCTCCAGTTTCCCGAGATATTCAAAAAAGCCCATCTGCGCCGCGTCCAGCACCGCCAGACTCACCGCCACAACCGGCCCCTTCAGCCTTGGCATCACGCCCTGCGGCATCTGCCGCACGGCGGTAAAGCCCGCCCGCTTCAGAATTTCCAGAAACGCCTGCATCAGCTGTTCCATACCGCTTCTCCTCCCGCCTGCGTCAGAAGCGCCCAGACATACAGCGCCTCATCGGCAAGATAGATTGTCTCCGCCCGCCGCACAAGATATGTCTTCCCCTGCGCCCGCAGCGTGCTTCCGCGCGCAAGCGGCCGGTCCGCCGGTCCGATATACACAAACTGTCCCATCGGAATCTCGCCGAGCGCGCCGATCACCTTCTGCATATTCTGCCAGCCCCTCTGCGTCACCGGCTGGACAAACGCGCGGAAGCTCGTCTTCGTGCCGTCCTCCTGCATGGTGACCAGATTCCCGTAAACCTGCAAAATGCTCTCCAGCAGCGCCTTCATCCGCGCACCCCCACAAACGAAAACCCGCTTTCTCTGCAGTACGGCCGCATCAGCTGCTCGGCCTGCGCGCGCAAAGAAACCGCCGTATCGCCCGCCGTGTCCGCCGCGCCGGATGTCTGCACGCTGACCTCGCCGACCGTAAAGCGCTCCAAGCACCCGAGCGCCGCGCTTCTCCCGGCCTGCACCCCCGCCAGCGCCATCCACGCCGCCGCACATACAAACGCGTCGCGGCAGTCGTCCGGCTGCACTGCGTCCTTGAGCCTGGCTCTGAGCTGCTGCTCCGCCGCCCGGCAGAGCCGCTGCAAAAGCGCCTCATCCGTTCCGGATGGGGCGGTCTTTCCGGCCGCCTCATAGATTTCTTCCGTCAGTGTCATCAGATCACCAGAACCTTCGCCGCCTCCGGCATAATCTTGCCGAAGCCGGAAATCGACGTGATGGCCGCGCGCTCAAGCTGCCGGTCGATAAGCTTGTCATACTCCACGCTCACCTCGCCCGCCTGCACCATCTCCAGCGCGTAGCGTCTGTCCAGACCGATAATCTTCCCTGCGTCCACACAGCCCGCCTTCAGAAGCTCCGCGCCAAGCGGCGTAGACAGCGCGCCCGTGCCCTGGAAATTCAGACCCGTCAGCGGGTTCTGGAACTCCTTCAGACCCAGCATCTTGACCATCGTCCCCGTATTCATCAGGAAACAATTCAGCTCATATGGCTCAAACTGCGCCCAGAACTCCACCAGCTGCTGATAGCTCAGCGTCCCCTTCGTGCCCGTCATCGGGCTCGTGCCGATCGTATAGACCTGCGCCGCATTGCCGTTTCCGTCGCCGTTTACCAGCACATCCACCGCGTCGTGCAGATGCATCGTCTGGATATACGCGCCGATCTGCCGCAGCGTAATGGAAAACAGATCGAGCTTCTGGAACCGGATCGCTTCATAGGACGCAATGAGCATTCTGCCGCGTTTGTTGAGCTTTACCAGATTGTCCTTCGTCTTGACCTGCGTGGCCGGAATGCTCGCGCCCTCGGCGACCTGCATCAGCTTCTTATCCTGCTCCGACGGCACCGAATACACGCTCCGGTAGTCCATCGCATCGATGGTCGTCGTGCTCGCCGTAATTTTGGGCAGCACATTGTTTTCCTGCATGCCCTGCTTGACCGCCCGCGCGATATACTCCGGGAACAGCACGCTCGACTCCATGGTCCGGAAGAATTTTTCCACCGGGTCAGAATACGCGCCCTTGGCGTGAATATCAAACCGCTTGAGCTGCCTCTGGAACGCGTCGGTTCCCTCCAGCGCCGTACCCTTGTAGTTCTCGCTCGGGTCCAGCGACTCAAGCACCTGCGTAAACGACTTGCCGCTCTCGCGGTACATGCCCTTTTCCAGCTTCACATGATCAAATCCCATTTTTTTGCTCCTTTCTTCTTACAAAAACAGTCCCACACGCTTCTGCGCCGCGTCCACATGTACAACCAGACACGTTCTGCCCGCCGCGGCCGGCACAACATCACCGTTCTTGTCCGCCGCCAGCACCGCGTAACCAAGCGACGGCGCCGTCTCGCCGGAATAACTCAGCTCCACATAGCCCGCCATGATGACGCTCGCCAGGCCGCCCCTGACGCGCGAAACCACGCCGCAGAAGCCGTCGTCCTCGTTGCATGCGCCTACTGTGCCGTTCGCCGTCACCTTGCAGACTTTGCCTGCTGCAAGCCCGCTGCCCGCCGCAAACGTCACCATCTTCTCCCCGATTGCCTCAAAAGAAATTGCCATTGTTGTTTCTCCCTTCAAAATTCATATTTTAAGCCGCGTCAGGCTTCCCCGCCGCCGCATTTAAACAAGAAACGCGCTGTTCTGCTCCCGCGCCTCGCTTTTCTCAACCGTCATCTGCGGCGCCGGCGCGAAAAGCTCCGCCGTCTTTTTTTCAAGCCCCTTGCTCACCCGCCGCAGATCCTCCGCCGCCATGCCCCGCAGCACCCGGTGCAGAAGATTGTCGTCCAATCTGATCTCCAGCAGCATCGCCGCCCGGATCACCCGCTCCTCCAGCTCCTTTCGGTACGCCCGGCCGAGCTCTGCCTCGCCGCAAAGCCGCTTCAGCGCCATCTCGTCCATTCCCGCAAGTCCGCTTTCCGCCTGCTTTTTCAGAACGCCCGCCTCCTTCTGCGCCGGCACGGCCACAAACGAAAACTCATACGCGTCCATCGCCTCGCACAAAATGGCTGTGCACCGTTCGGTTCCGTACATCTCGCCCTTGCGGTGCTCGCACGCGCCGTACTCCTCCCCGCAGACCGAACAAATCCTGCGCCGGACGGCGCAGCCGATGGAAACCTCCTTCTTGATGCCGCCCTCAATCTGCCGGATCAGCGTCTCTGTGTCCTCGCCGCGCAGCATATAGGCCCAGGCTTTGAGATACATGACGCCCGTTTCTGTCTCCACTTCCGTGTCAAAAATCCGCGCCACCTGCTTCTCTGCCGACCAGTTGTGGTCAACAATCCCCGTCTTTCCCACAAACAGCTTGGAAAGCTCGCGCAGCGTCTGCTGCGCAAAGCGCTCGTCGTCCCGGTCCGGCTGATCGTCGCACAGCCGCACCGCAAACACATACACATCCTCCGCCCCAAGCGTTCCCTTCGTCAGCCGGTTGATTTTCTCCAGCTGCGCGCCATCCGGCGCTCCGCCGGATACAACGCTTGCCGCCTTCATTAATTTCATTCCGTCTCCTCCTGTTCTCCCGTCAGCTTTTCCGCCTGCGCCAGATACAGCTTCGCGTGCGCCTGCTCCACAATATCCTGCAGACTGATCTCATCCCAGACAATCTCCGCCTCGCCGGAAAATCCGTGCAGCTGCAGCCACAGCCTGCAGATCCGCATCAAGACCGGTTCCACCGCCCGCCGGATGGCCCAGAGCTCCGAGGTCAGAAGATCCGTCTGCTGCGCGCTCATCCGCTCGGTCGAGGCCCAGCTGAGCCCCAGCAAGAACGGCGGCAGCCCCGTTTTGGCCACCAGCTGCTCCAGAATCTGCCGCACCGGCACCTCCGAGTCGAGTATCTGTCCGTCCGCGCCGATCACCTTGATCTCCACATCTCCGACCGCCACAAAATCCCGCACCACGCCGTGCCTCGATTCCTGCATCGCCTGGGACCACTGCCCCGCAATCTGCTCGCTTCTTGCCTGCGCGTCGATCTGTCCGGCAGCGCCGTTCGGTTTGTACACCACCGAATAGCGCACATTTCCCGCCCGCTCCCAGTTGCTTCCGATCGTGCTGTAAATCTTCAGCAGAATCTCCACCAGAAACGGCATGCTCCGGAACACCGACGTTCCGTAAGGATTTTCCTCATCTGGATTCCACACCGAAAACAGCAGCAGGTTCTGCCGCGGAAAAATCCGAACCTCCCCGTCCTGCCACTGCCCGAACGCGTACTCCAGCGGTGACGCGCCCTCCTGGATATACAGTTTCGTTACATCGCCCCAGAGCACCGCCGTGATCTCCCCGCCGGAGACTACCATCTCTCCGATCGCCCTGCCATAGACCAGCATGCTCTGCAGAAACGCCGACAAAAAGCTCTCCATCCCGTACTGTCCGCGCCCGGTGCTGACGCTCCGCAAAAACTGCCGCAGCCCCTTCTGCGCCGCCGGGTTCTCGCATTCCACCGTAAACCCGCCCGTCAGCCGCACCAGCTTTCCGATCGCCGCATCCAGAATCGGCACCGCGTTTCTGATCTGCCGGTACACCTCCAGTTCGCTCCCGCCCAGCGCCGTCATGCCCGATAGCATGCCGAACGGGTGCTGCTGCCCCGTGCGCATCTGCGCCGCCTTGCAGATTCCAACGTCTGATCGTTTTTTCATTTGCTTCCCCCCTCTAAATTTTCCGTTCCGGCGTACACACCGCAAATGCCGCCTGCCCGCCAAGAACGCTCGTCACAAAATACCGCATATCGTCCATCGCGTGGTCGTTCCGCTTGACGACCCTGTCTCCGCCCGCGGCCATGTCCCAGACATAAAGCTCCATCTCCCGCAGACAGTCCGTGCACCGCTCGCAGATCACAATCTGCCCTGCCTTCAGCGCGTCCGCCGTCTTCCGGATGCCCGAGAGCACATCGTTGTCCGCCTTGCGCACGTTCCAGCCCTCGCGCCGCAGCACTTCTATAAAGCTCGCCGCCGATGGGTCCACAATCACCTCCCGGATGGTCCGCCCGCCGGAAAGTCTCCGCAGCGCCCGTTCATACTCCGCGTCCGTCATCTGCCGGCCCTCGCGCCGGGAGTCAAAATAAAACTCATCTGTCCTGTACCAGACGCCGCCCTGCTTTCCCCACAGCCCGAACGACGCCGGGTTCACCGTCCCGTAGTCACACGAGATCACCCACTGCGAGAACGTTCCCTCCGGCGCCGGCCGGACGCGCGATGTGTCAAAGAAGTCATAGACCCGTCCCTCCGCCTGGCACCACTGCCCCAGAATAAAGCGTCTATAAAAAACGCCCGTATACAGCCGTTCATACCGTCTTCTCACCGCCTGGCTGAGCGACGGATTGTCCTGCATCGTAAAATGCAGATGCAGGCAGCCCCGCCTGTCCGCCTGCAAAATCCACTCTCTGTAGAACCAGTGCTGCGGCCCCTCCGGGTTACAGCTGAACCACAGCCTGCTTCCCTCCACCGAGCACCTGGCACACGCCTGCTCCACAAACGAGCGCGGCATCAGAACCACCTCGTCAAGAAAGACCCCCGCCAGCGTCACGCCCTGAATCAGCGCCGCCGAACCCTCGTCCCGGCCGCCGAACAGATAAAAATCGTTCTCCCGCTTTCCGAACCGGACATGCAGTTTCCCTTCCGTCCGGCTCTCGTGAATCTCCATGCCAAGCTGCCTGAGCCATGGCATAAGCGCCTGCACCACGTTCCGCCGCACGCCGCCTCTCGTCTTGCCGCACAGTGCGAACTGCCTTCCCGAAAAGCAGCTCATCGCCCACAGGAAAAATCCAAGCCCCATCGCAAGCGTCTTACCCGAGCGTACCGCCCCGTCGCAGACCAGCGCGTCGAACCCGCTGTCCCGGCTTTTTGGCATCCACCATGTCATCGCCCGCATCTGCTTTTGGGAAAATCTAGCCGTCATCTTCCTGCTCCATCCCCTGTACCAGCGCCTGCAGGAACCGCTCCGCGCCGTCGTCTCCGCTGTCGGCCAGCGCCGCCAGCTGTTCGAGCACCTTCGTCCTGTCCAAAAGCTTAATTTCCACCGTCCCTTTTTCGCTCCGCTTGATCTCCGTCAGCATTGAAAGATCCAGCTTCTCAATATCCACATCCTCACACAGCGCCAGCTTCACGCAGTCGTTCGGCTTGCCGAACGCCATCTTTCTCAGCTGCCTGCGGATTCTGTCCAGATCGGATGTCTTTTCCCGCGCCATATCATCCCTCCATTCCTGAAGAACCCTTCTCACCCTAACGGCGCAAAAAAAGGAAAGTTGCCCGCGTTCCGGCAACCTTCCCGAAAATTTATATTTTTTACTGCCAAGCGCTCTATTTTCTGCTATAATAACAGCAATTCATTTTTAGGAGACCAACATGACC
>CAKUCT010000027.1 GCA_934643765.1 uncultured Oscillospiraceae bacterium | reverse complement strand
GCGTCATGGTGATTCCTCCCGGGCGGTACATTCTGCGTCCATTATACCATGCCGGCCTCTGGAAAACCAGCGGCCGGCATGGGGAGGCTTACTTTTTTTCGTCTACCAGAATGACGCCTTCGGCGGGGTTGCGGTCGATGGCGCCAACAATGCGGTGCGGGAGATAGGATTCTTCCAGATAGGCGATATCGTCCTGCGTCAGCGAAACGTCCAGCGCGCCGGCCGCGTCGTCAAGATACCGGGCCTTTGCCGCGCCGACAATCGGGGCGCTTACGCCCTTGGCCCACTGCCAGGCCAGGGCAATCTCCTGCATCTTGACGCCATATTTTTCCGCGAGTTCTGCCACGCGGGCGACAATCTGCATATCCTGCTCTTCGGTGCGGTCGTATTTGCCCATGGCGACTCTGTCCGTTTTGCTGCGGAGCGTGTCGGCGCTCCAGGTCGGGCGGGTCAGATGGCCCGCGGCCAGGGGGCTGTAGGGCATGAGGCTGACGCCCATTTGCCTGCAGATCGGAATGAGCTCGCGCTCGTCCTCGCGGTAGAGAAGGTTATAGTGGTTCTCCATCGTCTGGAACTGGGCCCAGCCGTGGTCGCGCGCGGCAAGCTGCATGTTGTAGAACTGATAGCCGTACATTGCCGACGCGCCCAGCGCGCGCACCTTCCCGGCCTGCACCAGGTCGTTGAGCGCCTCCATCGTCTCCTCAATCGGTGTTTCATAGTCAAAGCGGTGGATGATATAAAGATCGAGATAGTCCGTGCCGAGGCGCTTGAGGCTGCCGTCAATCTCGCGGTGGATGGCTTCGCGGGAGAGGCGGCCGGGGTTGAAATAGACCTTGGAGGCGATGACGACTTTATCTCGGGAGATGTTCTTTTTGAGCGCCGCGCCGAGGTATTCCTCGCTTGTTCCGGCGGAATAGCCGTTGGCGGTGTCAAAAAAGTTGATGCCAAGCTCCAGCGCGTGCTGCACGACGGCTTCCGTCTGCGCCGCGTCCAGCGTCCAGTCGTGCATTGTGCCGGCCTTGCCAAAGCTCATGCAGCCGACGCAGAGCTTGGAGCCTGGATGCCGGTATGGCCAAGCGTTGTGTATTGCATATTCCGGTTCCTCCCAAATAGTAAAAGATAGTTTTATTCTAATGAATCGGAGGGAAGCTGTCAAATGCCTGCCGGTCATTGCATGCAATGCACGGGGTACATAGCTGATGGAAAAATGTGGTCGAAATCACAAAATATTGCTTGCGTTTTGACGGGAATTGTTGTATATTGTGCATGGAAAAATTTTCGTACAAAGGCGCGCCTTTGTGCTGCCCGAAGGGACCTTCGGGCAGCAATGGTTTCTGCCTGTGCGAAAAAACGACAAGTTCATAACATGCATCCGAAGACGTGTAATCGTAGGTTGTGCCTGCACAGCCTGCGATGAAAAAAGAAAGGGATTCAAAACCCACTCGACCGGAGCTGTGAGCAAGAGGCCGTTCCGAAGCAGCCGTGCGCTGTGTGACCGAAAGGTAGTCATTGTATGGGGCCAACCCATGCGAGAAGGTAGGAAACGGACGCGGAAAACAGAGCTGTTTTCCAGATTGCAAGTCAGAAGAATTGCTGTCTGCATGCGCCTGAGAACAGGGACATGAAAGGATGAAGACATTTCAGGACGAGCTCTACCTGTATGTTGAGGATTGGAAGCACACGGTTCCTATAGGAGCGGTGTGCTTTTTGTTTTGATGCAGACTGCCGCTTGAAAAAGCGGCAGTTTTTTTGCGTATCCGCCCGCAAGGGCTTTACGGCCATACATAAAAAGAAAAGGAGCAAAGACCATGAAAAAACGGATCATCAGTCTGTTTCTGGCGCTTGTGATGGTGATCGGCGTGCTGCCGCTCAACATTCTGGCGGCGGACGCGGACGCACTGAGCAGCACGCTCCCCGCGCAGGCGGGCGAAGTGCTGCAGGAGGGCGGCGCGCAGGACACGGAGCAAACACCGGAGGTTCCGGCGCAGCCCGAACAGCCGGAGCAGACTGGGGCGGAAAAAAACGAAGCGCCCGGCGAAGAGCCGGAGCAGACAACGGAGGCGCTCCCCCAGACGCAGGACGCGCCTGCGGCGAAAAGCGGCGTGTCGCTGTTTGCGGCGGACGGCGATGTGGATGACGAAGGCTATACGCTGATTGTGACAGCGGCTGGTTTTGCCGGAATGAGCGCGAGCGGAAAATACCGCTTGGCAGCAAATATTAAGATTACCACGCCGTATGCGGGTACATTTACGGGGACATTTGACGGCAATAGTGATAACTATACGATTGAGCTTGCCATTGCTAATACAGCTTCAATAAATGTTGGACTATTTTCCGAAGTGAGCGGTAATGCAACTATTCAGAATGTAAAACTTACCGGAAGCGTTAGTTCAACGGCTGCTTCGAATCCAACTGCAGCTCTGGTTGGCAAGGTGTCTGGCAGTGGAACGGTGACAATCAAAAACTGTACGTCGTCTGCTGATGTAAAGAATACATCGACAAAATTTTCTAATACGCAAGTTGGTGGCCTGATTGGCTACGCTGTAGCCGATATGGTGCTTGAAGATTGCCATAGTACGGGAAATGTTAGTAGTACAATTAAAAGTGGTAGTCCTTATGTTGGCGGTCTAATTGGCTACACAATTAAGAATTTGACGGCAACGAATTGTTCAGCTGAGGGTAATGTTACCATAGCGGTCGGATATGCAGGTGGATTCCTCGGCTGCGGTTACAACACGTATGACCGCATTTTTACGAACTGCAGCGCGAGCGGTATAGTTACGGCTAAAAACAAATCCAATGCTTACGGATTTTCTTACGATAAGAACGGCAGCAGCACATTTAAGAATTGCACATACAATGATACAGATAATGCAAAGGGCTATAATTCTGATGTTGACGGCCTGTCTGGCGCGGTTACAGACCCCGACGCGACCTACGATGTCAATCTGACGGTTATACCGGAAACGGCGTTGCTGACGTGGGATGGAGAAAAGCAGACCGTCAGCACAGACGGCAAGTACAAGTTTACCGTGAAGGCCGATACATATGCCTACAGTGTCGAGCCGCAGGGCGAGGACGCGCTGGACTACAAGTCCGCGTCCGGCACCATTACGGTCAGAAATAAGGACGTCGAGCAGACCATCTCGCTGGAAGCGAAGACCTACACGCTGAAATTCGAATTGCCCAGCGATGCGTCGGACGCCAAAATCAGCGTAAAGAATGCAGGCGGCACGGCGCAGAAGGTGACAAACAACACCTGCACCGTTCCGAGCGGCACGTATACCTACACCGTGACCGGCATGAACGCCTATGAAGACAAGACGGACGGCTCTGTCACGGTCAGCCGGGCGGATACAACGGAAACCGTGTGGCTTACAAAGCGGAAGCTCGCAACCGTCACGTTCAGCTATGCCTCCGACGCGGCGAACGCCAAGCTTACCGTGAAGTCCGGCTATGTGACGGTCTCGCCGAAGAGCGAGAACGTCTACGAGCTTTACGCCGGGAAGAGCTACACCTGGACCTTTACGAGCGACAACTACGCTGAGGCCAGCGGCACGATCGATCTGACCGCGCTTGCGGCGGACGAGGCCCGGACGGTCGCAATCCCGATGACCAAGATTCCTTCGCCGGACGCGAGCGGCGTGTATCACTTTACGCAGGCCGCAGAGCTGGTCTGGTTTGCAAACGAAGTGAACAAATCCAGCAGCAAACTTAAAAACGCTTCTGTAGTGCTGGATAACGACATTGATCTTGCCGGTATCGCATGGACGCCGATTGGAATTAAATACGGGTATTCCACCTATGCTTTCTCAGGCAGCTTTGACGGAAACGGCCATACGATCAAGAACCTGAACGTGATTGGAAATAATTCCAGCGGTTATTTCGGACTGTTTGGAGTGGTTGACGGCGGCACAATTCAGAATCTGACGGTTGCGGGGGAAGTTACAGTGACTGCCGATGCTGCTGTCGGCGGTATTGTCGGATATTTTAATGGAACGTCTGGTGTTGTTGAAAACTGCATCAATCAAGTTAAGGTTACAGGTGCGCAGAATGTCGGCGGTATTGCTGGCCAAGTATATGGCGGCTATAGCAGCAGCACAACAAAAGCAGTTCGGAACTGTGTAAACTTGGCAGAGATCAAGAGTACCGGTAACTGCGTTGGCGGCCTTGTTGGCAAGGTGGATGGTGCGATTGTCATCGAAAATTGCTACAACCGCGGTACGATTGAAGGTGGAGGCTGGAAAATAGGCGGCATCGCCGCGTATATATCTACCACCCCAGTAACACTGCAGAACTGTTATACAACAGGCAAGATCATTGGAAACAATGAAGCTGCTGCTATTGTCGGTAAGAGTAGCTCTACCAAGCTGAACAACCTGTTTTATTTGGAAAGTTTGACAGCGGACAGCAATGCAACGGCAATTTCCGAAGCTGACCTCAAGGCCGTGCCGGAGGCGCTGCAGAGCGCGTTCCAAAAGGCTCCTGCAGGCAAGAACGACGGCTATCCCGTCTTGAACTTCGAGGTAAAGAGCTACACCGTGACGATTACGGTCAGCCCCGAGACGGCTGCCGTCGAGATCGAGGGGCAGACCGGCACGCACGATGGCGCAGTCTGGACCTTCACTCTCTCCGAGGGCACATATAAATACACCGTTTCGGCCGAGGGCTATGAAACGCAGACCGGCAGCATTACCGTCGGCGAAGGCCAGACAAACGCGCTGACCGTGACGCTGCAGGAAACGGAAAAACCCGACGAGAACGCCCCCGCGGGCAAGGGCACCGAAGAAGCACCCTATCTGATTTCGAGCAAGGAGAATTTGATCTGGCTCAGCACGAAGGTCAACGGGGCAAGTACCGTCACGGCCATTTATGCCGAGCTGACGCAGGACATTGACCTTGGCGGCGCAGCCTGGACGCCGATCGGCGCGGACTTCCACGAGTTCAGCGGCTCGTTTGACGGCAAGGGCTATACCATTTCCGGCCTGAGCGTCACAGGCACAGAAAATGCGGGCCTGTTCGGCGTGACGAAGAAAGCGGAGATTTCCAATCTGGTCGTCAAGGGCAGCGTCTCCGGCACGTCGAATGCGGGCGGCATTGTCGCGAAGGCAAAGGACACGATCACGCTGAAAAATTGCGGCAATGAAGCGGCGGTCACGAGTGGAGAAAACGCTGGCGGCATTATCGGCAATAAGTTCACTTCCGGTTCAGATTACACCGTCACAAACTGCTATAACACAGGCAATGTCACAGCGACAGGTAATACCAGTTATAACCGTGCGGGCGGTATTGTTGGCTCTTTCAATGGGACCGCGAATATTCTCAACAGTTATAATGCAGGCACGATTACATCTGACAGCTATGCGGGCGGCCTGATTGGCGGCAGTGGCAACGCAGAGAACTGCTATAACCTTGGAACGGTTCAGGGCGGCAGCGAGACAAAATTTGGCACTCTGACCAACAGTGCATACAGCACGTTTAAAAACTGCTATTATCTGATCGGCTCGGCAACTGATCGCTCTGGAGAAGCAACCGGCATGACGCTCGCGCAGATGCAGGGCGATCTGCTGGCAAAGCTCGGCGAGACGAACTGGAAAATCGTCTCCGGCGTCAACAAGAGCATCCCGATTCTCGCCTGGCAGAAGGCGCAGGCGGCCGAAGAGCCCGGCAGCTACACCCCGGCGGAGAACGTGGAATTTGTGACGCAGGACACCGTGACGCTGGACGATACGGGCCTGCCGATGGACATCGTCCCGATGGCGACGAGCGTTCTGAAATGGGATGCCGCGCAGAACGCGGGCGGCTATGTGATCTCGATCTGGCGCCAGGCGGCGCAGTTCCAGGCGCTGAGCGGAGATGAGCTTGCGGCGTTTAACGCTGAAACAGACCCGCAGAAGAAGCTCAACTACTTTGATGAGCAGATTGTCATTGATAAGCTGACGGACAGCGAGCAGGCAGTGCTTGCAAAGCTGGACGATGCAGTTCAGGCAGCGACACAGAAGGCGGACATTCACGCCGCGCAGGCTGCGCGGGCAGCGTTCCTGTGCGGCAAGCTGGCGGAAAAGAACCTGACCCCGGGCTACAGCGCACTGGCGCTGCAGAAGACCGGAGAGCTTGCCGTCGGTCTGGACGTGACGCAGGCGGACTGCGCTGCGCTTCTGGAGACGGAGGGCGTCTATTACGCCGCCGTCAGCGTCAAGGACGAAAACGGCACCTATAAGCTTCCCACGCAGGAAGAAGTGGAGCAGACGATTGCTGGCTGGCAGCAGCCGTATAACCGCCTGCAGGCTGTCCAGAATCTCCGCTGGGACGGCGCGGTCGCCAGATGGGACGCCAAGAGCGGCTTCACGGCGGACGATGCGTATCTGGTCTATATCTATACGACAGAAAACGGCGAGTACGGCAATGTCACCTTCCAGGTGCTGGAGGGCACAGCGACGAGCCTTGACTGCCGGAATGTGTTCGCGGTCGACAAGGACTATGTGTTTACCGTGACGGCCGTTCCCGGTCTGGAATATGAGATCCGCACGGGCCTGACAGACAGCTGGGAGTCTGCTTACAGCACCATCTACTCCACCAGCAGCAGCGCGGGCGGAGAGTGGGTCGAAATTTCCACGCCTGAGCAGTGGATGGACCTTGCCAACATTCCGGATGAGTTTGTCATTCCCGGCGACCAGAGCTCCGGCAGCCGGCAGGCGCTGGAGTGGAGCAAGAACTATAAGCTGACCGCCGATCTGGACTTCTCTACGCTCACCGCGGACTACACCGGAAAGACGCTGTCCGTCGGCAACGTGACCAACCGCTTCACCGGCCAGCTGGACGGCGACGGCCACAAGATCACGGGCCTTTCGGTTTCAATGGGCGACTCCGGCCTGTTCAACTATGTCGGCGCGACCGGAAAAGTTTCCAATCTGACGATTGAAAACGCCAACATGAACATTGGCGACAACGGCGCGCTTCTGGTACACAACAACTACGGCACGATTGAAAACTGCGCGCTGATCAACTGCAAGATCAACGCCGACACGGGCAGCGTCATTGCCCCCGTGGCAAGCCGGAACTACGGTGTGATCCGCGAATGCTACGTGCAGGGCGGCTCTCTGACGGCCAACGGCACGAGAAACACCGGCCACGGCGGCTTTGTCGGCGCGAATGAAAAGGGCGGACGCATTTCCTTCTGCTGGACGTCGATGGATGTGACAAGCAAGGGCCGGTACGCAGGCGGCTTTGCCGGCTACGGCTACGGCGCGTCTGGCAACCAGGCAACGATCACCGACTGCTTTGCCCTCGGCAATGTCACGGCTGACAGCTACTCCGGTGGCTTCCTCGGCCGCTCCGTGTATGAAAACAACGTCTATACGAACTGCTATGCGGCCGGTACGGTCACGACGACCGGCCCCAACGGAAACGGCTTTGCCGGCGGCAACGACCCGGACAGCAGTTTCCAGTATGACCAGGGCGGCGCGGACAGCGATGACAACCAGATCGTCAACTGCTACTTCGTCTCGGATACGGCAAGCGAGGAGAACTTCGGCGCCAAGCCGATTACAAGCGCGGACGCGAAGCTTGACGCATTCGTGACAAAGCTTGGTTCCGGCAGCTGGACGCGCGACGAGAGCAAAAATGACGGCCTTCCGTATCTTAAGAGCGTCAAGGCGCCCGAAAAGACTACGACAAGCAAGATCACCGTCACCATCGCGCTGACGAAGTATGACAAGCAGACCTACAACTTCTCCCAGATGGGAACGGATATCTCCGTCACCATGGATTCCGACGGCAACACGCGTGTGGTCGATCTGATGGACGCGGCGCAGGAGCAGCACCTTCTGAGCTACGGCTACACAACCTCCGCGGAATATGGCCGGTATATCCACACGATCAATGATTACACAGTCGAAGCCCCAGACGGCTGGATGTTTACGATCAACGACAAGCGTTCAAACTACGGCGCGTCGCTTGCGACCGTGAAGGACGGCGACCGCGTCCTGTGGTATGAGGGCACGACCGAAAACGGCTTT
This sequence comes from uncultured Oscillospiraceae bacterium, assembly GCA_934643765.1. GTDB lineage: Bacteria > Bacillota > Clostridia > Oscillospirales > Oscillospiraceae > CAG-170. The sequence goes on along the minus strand of CAKUCT010000027.1, from coordinate 6,299 downwards.
ATCGGTCCGAAGTGGGACGAGCGCAATGCACCGGCAGTGACTTGGACGCTGATTGCGAGCGTCGCCGATCTGCAGGCTCTGGCCCAGAGCACGGACGACACGGTTCTGGCGAAGAACTACCGTGTGACGGCGGATCTCGATCTGACTGGTGTGAGCTTCGGCGGCATCGGCTCGGCGGAGCACCCCTTCACCGGCATCTTTGACGGCCAGAGCAAGCAGATTAAAAATGCAGCCATCACCGGCACGCAGAACGTCGGCTTCTTCAATGTCATTAAGGGCGCGACGATCAAGAATGTTCAGCTGGTGAACGTGAACGTCAGCGGCCAGACGAACGTCGGCGGCCTGGTCGGCGCGTCGCAGGCGGTGCTCAACAAGCAGGATCTGTCGCAGAACATTGCGGGCCTCATCGGCAACTGCGCCGTGCGCGGCAGCGTCAGCGGCCAGACAAAGGTCGGCGGTCTGGTCGGCCTGAACGGCGGCCAGTATGACAATGACACCGGCTTCTCCATCGCAAGCGCCGTGAACAGCAGCAGCTTCACCGGCACCGTCGCCGGTACCGGCGACACCATTGGAGGCCTGGTTGGCGCAAACGACGGCGCGATTACCGACAGCTTTGCCGCAGGCGAGGTTGCGGCGGAAAACTGCAACGTCGTCGGTGGTCTGGCGGGCTCAAACAACGCAGCTTCCAGCAGAATCTACCGCAGCCACGCCGATGTGCAGGTGACAGGCAAGGAAAATGTCGGCGGCTTCGCCGGCTCGAGCACCGGCGATGTCAGAGACAGCTACAGCCTCGGCAACGTCACGGGCAGCGGCTATGTCGGCGGCTTCGCGGGCTCGATCTCCGCGGCAAAGACCGTGGCGAGCGCGGGTACCGTAACCGTCACCGGCAGCAGCGCCAGCGGCTACGCGGGCGGCTTTGCCGGAAGCCTCGGCGGCACGATTGTCGGCATTGATTCGCAGATCGCCGTCAAGAATTTCTATGGCAACTGCGAAAAGGCAGACGGCACGCTGTTTCCGCCGATCGGCAACATGTCCAAGTACACGACCTCCGAGGCAGCAAAGCAGGTTCTGGAAAATGCCAAGCTGGAGACCTGGCCTTCCGTCTGCGAGAAGATGAAGGCGCTCTTCGATGTGACGCTGGTCAATCCTGGAACAGAGCTTTCCAAGTACGCATCGACGATCATTGTCCCCGGCACGGCAGAGGCAGGCAGTGTCATCGACACGCTTCTGAGCGGCCAGACGCTAAGCAACGGCTGCACGGCAGCGTTTACAACCGAGAGTGAATATCTGACCGGCGGCGCGAGTCTGAAGCTTCAGAAGAAGAACGAGACCGGCAGCGCCCTGCAGGCAAGCGTCACGGTGACGGTTTCCGACGGCCGCGGCCACAGTGCATCGAAGACCATTACGGTCGCCATCGCAAAGGCTGAGGCCCAGCCCGAACAGCCGGACCAGACCGAAACGCTGGCGGCGCAGATGATGCACACCATCGCCAAGGCTTCAACGACGAACGAAGATCCCTGGATGGTCATGGACATGATCGCCTACGCGAAGCTCGCTGACAGCCAGGCGCGCACCTACGCAGGCGACGCGGCGGCAGCTGCGCTCACCGCGCTCGCGCAGGCGCCGACGTCCAACGCCGCAAGCGACCGCGCGAAGATTGAGATCATCATGGCGGCCCTCGGCAAGGATACCACGGCCCTTGGCAGCAGCAAGATCAACAACGCCTCCGCGCTGCGTGGCCTCAATATGGCAGATGTTCCGTCCTACACCGCGCCCTATGTGCTTTTGGCGGATATGCAGGGCAATGTGCAGCTGACGGCCGCGCAGAAAAAGACCCTGATTACGACCCTCAAGACCGCTGCGGGCGACGACGGTATGTTCTATTACTCCACGGTCTATGAAGGAGTAACCTATACCGGCATCGATGCTGACACGGCGGGCGCTACGCTGGCCGCGCTCTGGCGGTTCTATCAGACCAACAGCGACGCCAAGGCACTGGTCGATAAGATTCTGGCAAACGCCGGCAAGTATCTTGACGCAAACGGCTCGTTCGGCAACGCCAACACGGACGCGATGATGATCGTCGGTCTGGTGGCGGCGGGCCGCGATCCCTACAGCGTGAAGAACGAAACCACCGGCAAGAATCTGGTGCAGGGCCTGATGTCTTACGCCAACGAGTCGCACACGAAGTTCCAGTATTATGGCGAAGACAACGCTCTGGCCACCGAGCAGGGCTTCCGTGCACTTGTTGCGCTTGCAAAGAGCAAGAGCGGCGCGTATAATATCTATGACTACAGCGCAAACCGCACGCCGAGCTCTGCAGAACTGGTCGAGGCGCTGATTGACGCAATCGGCACGGTCTCCGAGAGCAGCGGCGCGCAGATCCGCGACGCAAGAGAGTCCTATAACAACCTGACCCCGGCAGAAAAGAGCCAGGTCAGCAATCTTGCAAAGCTTGAAAAGGCGGAGCAGGAATACGCAAAGCTTCTTGCCGATCACAAGAGCAAGCTCAAGCAGGAGCTGCGCACGGAGTACGACAGCTACGACGAGAGCAAATACTCTCAGGCGGCGCGCAAGAAGCTGCAGGAGGCCTACAACAAGGGCATCAGCCGCATCGACGCTGCGACGACCTGCGAGGCGGCAAACGCTGAGTTCGAAGAAGCGGTCCGCGCGATGAAGGAAGTGAAGGCGGGCGACATCACCGTGTCCTTCCGCCTGATCGGCGACACGAACCACGGCAGCGGCGCACACGACGAGTACATCACCTGGATCACCACGACAGAGTATTCTCTGGCGCAGAACGCGACGGTCGCAGATCTGTTCAGCGAGGCGGCCAGTGACGCGGGTCTTCGTTCGGTGGGTCTGACGAGCGGGTATATTTCTACCATCTATGCTCCGTCGGTGCTCGGCGGATATTCGCTCGGCGAGTTCGACAACGGTAAGAACTCCGGCTGGATGTACACGGTCAACAATACCCGCGCGAAGGTCGGCATCAAGGAATACACGCTCAAAGACGGCGATAAGGTTGTATTCTACTATGTCGACGATTACACTACCTCTTCGTCCTACCCCTACGCGGCGGACATCAGCCCCGAGACCTATGTCCGGGACAAGCTCGGCAAGATCGTCACCTGCGGCGCGCACGGCAGCGTCAGCCCGACGCTGAAGCTGACCGATCTTGGCACCGACGTCACCTTCACCTTCAAGCCCGACAACGGCTACCGCGTGAAGAATGTCAAGGTGGACGGCAAGGATCTCGGCCCGATTGAAACCTATACCTACAAGAACCTGACGGTCAGCTCGCGCATTGTCGTCGAGTTCACCGACGGCACGCTGCCGTTTGACGATGTCAGAAGCAGCGACTGGTTCTATGACGATGTGGTGTATGTCTACAACGAGGGCCTGTTCAACGGCACCAGCGCAACGCGCTTCAGCCCGAACGCGCCGATGACGCGCGCGATGCTCGTGACGGTGCTCTACCGGCTCGAGGGCCAGCCCTCTGTCACCGGCAGAAGCGGCTTTGCTGATGTGGTGATTGGTTCTTATTATGAAGACGCGGTCACCTGGGCGGCCAACAACGGCGTGGTCAACGGCACAAGGGCCTCGACCTTCAGCCCGGATGCGCTGGTAACGCGTGAGCAGATGGCGGCAATTCTCTACCGCTACGCACAGGCGAAAAAGTATAGTGTGACGGCATCGTCGGCGCTGACCAGCTTCCGCGACGCGGACAGCGTTTCGGCCTACGCGGTTTCCGCGATGCAGTGGGTGGTCGCCGAGAGTCTGATCAACGGCGCCTCCGGCAGCCTGATGCCGACCGGCAGCGCAACGCGCGCGCAGGTTGCAGCTATTTTGCACCGGTTTGTGACGAACGTCGCAGGCAAAAAGTAAACACATTTGCAAGCCAGGACTGCCTCCTTAGCGGGGCAGCCCTGCTTGCAGTATTTAAGGGGGAACATCCATGAAGCAGATTCGAAGGGGCCTTGCCCTGGTTCTGGCGCTGGCGATGGTGTTCGCGCTGACGCTCTGCGCCTTCGCAGCGGCCGGCGTGCAGAGCCAGCTGCAGAAAACGGCATCGTATACCGTCTCCGCGGTCCAGTCGCCCGGCGTCGGCTCGGTTGGCGGCGAGTGGACGATCATTGGCCTGGCCCGCGCGGAATATGCGGTTCCGGCGTCCTATTACGCGGACTATTATGCGCGTGTGGAGAAGACCGTGAAGGAAAACAAGGGCGTTTTGCACGCGCGCAAATACACCGAGTATTCGCGCGTCATCCTGGCCCTCACGGCCATTGGCAAGGACCCGGCAAACGTCGCGGGCTACAATCTGCTCCGGCCCCTGGGCGATTTTGAGCAGACCGTCTGGCAGGGCGTGAACGGGGCCATGTGGGCCCTGATTGCACTGGACGCAGGGAACTACACCATCCCAAAAAATCCGGACGCCGCGACGCAGGCCACGCGGCAGATGTATGTGGACGAGATTCTCAAACAGCAGCTGCCGGACGGCGGCTGGAATCTGACCGGCAGCGGCGAGGCGGACGCGGACCTGACGGCTATGGCGCTGCAGGCGCTGTCAAAATACCAGGACCAGAAGGCCGTCAAGACGGCGAGCGACAAGGCGCTTTCCTGCCTCTCCGGGCTCCAGCTGTCCTCCGGCGGCTTTGCCTCCTGGGGCGAAGAGAACGCGGAGTCCAGCGCGCAGGTGATTCTGGCGCTTGGAGCGCTCGGCATTTCGCTTGATGATAGCCGGTTTGTGAAGAATAAACACACGTGCCTGGATGCGCTGCTCGCATTCTCTTTGAAGGACGGCTCATTCAGCCACACGGCAAAGGGCGAGAGCAATCTCACGGCCACCGAGCAGGCGCTTTGCGCGCTGGCCTCGGCCGGCCGGCAGGCCGCCGGCAAGAGTAGCCTCTATACAATGACGGACAATAGCTGGAGCGCCTCCGGCAGCGTCAAAAAGGGCGAAAAGGATCCTTCCGTCTCCGTTCCGGCCGTGACAAGCCCCGGCACAACGTTCTCGGACATCCGGAACAACGAGAACCGCGCGGCCATTGAGGCTTTGGCTTCGCGCGGGATTATCAACGGCATCAGCAAGACCAGCTTCCAGCCCGACAAAACCATGACCCGCGCGGAATTTGCCGCGATTGTTACGCGCGCGCTGGGCCTGCCGGAGAAGAAGACGGCGTCCTTTACGGACGTTTCGTCCGGCGCGTGGTACGCTGGCTACATCGGCGCTGCAAACAGCGCAGGCATTGTGAATGGCGTCGGCGGCGGGAAGTTTAACCCCGGCGGCACGATCACGCGGCAGGAAGCCGCGGCGATGGTTGTCCGGGCGGCAAAGCTCTGCGGGCTGGATACGGCGATGACAGAGCAGGAAATCTCAAGCGAGATGGTGCAGTTCGGAGACTACCGGGCGGTGTCCGCTTGGGCGCGCGCGCCGCTGGCGTACTGCTACGCGGCCGGGATTCTGGATCATGGCGAGAAAATCCAGCCCACGCAGGCCATTGTGCGCGGCGAGATTGCGCAGATGCTCTACCGGATGCTGACGATTGCGGAGCTTATTTGAAGCGTATCAATCAAGACAATCCCGTCCTGCCCAAAGCTTATTTGGGCAGGACGTTTTTTTGCGGAAGGCAGCAGACAAAACGGCAGGGCACGAGAAAAGATACGAATTCTGGAAGAAATTCCATATGCTGTAATACAAAATACAACGTAAAGAAAACGCTAAAAATTCTGGATTTTTTCAGACAAAATGTTGTATAATTAAACCTGCTGCTGCTGCTGCTGCTGCTGCTTGCGGCGCGGCCGGCGACAAAATACCGAACATTCGGAGGCTGAACCAGCATGTTTGGAAGGGAAACCTCCGGCTTTTTTATGGGTTTGGAACGCGGGATGAAAAAGGGGAATCTGGAACATGAGCAGAAGAACAAGACGATGTATCACACTGGTTTTATTGGCGGCGCTGTGCCTTACGCTGGCGCTTCCGGCCGCGGCTGCGGAGGACGCGGAGCGGCCGACCATCCGCGTCGCGTTCCCGACACAGGATGGCATGAGCTTTCTCAACCACTCCGGAAAGGTGACAGGCTATAATTACGACTATCTGGAGAAGATTTCTGAATATACCGGCTGGGAGATGGACTATGTGTATTATCCCAGCAACGACGGCAATGAGGCGGTCGGCAGCGCCAGCAGCGATCTGATGGACGGCAAGGCTGACCTCATGGGGCCGCTTCTGAAAAACGAGCAAACGCAGGCGCTCTTTGAGTTCCCGGAGCACAGCTACGGCACCGTCTACACCATCC
>CAKUCT010000026.1 GCA_934643765.1 uncultured Oscillospiraceae bacterium | reverse complement strand
CCATCGACGAGGATAACGACGCCAGACGCTTTTTTGTCCCGTGAAAAACCGTGTGTGTCCTTGTCAGCTGACGCAAACCTTTCTCTTTACAGACACAGAAATGCCCGGGAAACCGAACGGTTTCCCGGGCATTCCGTATGAATGCTTTGTAAATTCCGCCGCGCCGCATAAAATCGGCCTGCAGGCCGCCGGAGCGGTCCCCCCGGCTCCGTGCCTTTGCCGGCAGAACTACCGCTTCATTCCATTAGCCGAAGTAGCCGCCGCCGTTGATGTCCAGCATCATGCCGGTCACGAAGCCCGCTTCTTCCGAAGCCAGATAGCACACGGCGCCTGCAATCTCCTCGCGCTTGCCAAGACGGCCCAGCAGAATGTTCTTCAGCTGGTTTTGAATGCGCTCGGGCGTGTAGCCTTCGAGCATCTCCGTCTCGGTCGTGCCGGGGCAGACGGCGTTGACCGTGATCTTATAGGGCGCCAGATGCCGCGCCATGCCGCGCGTGATGGCGACCACGCCACCCTTTGCCGCAGCGTAGCTCATCGAGCCCTCGAAGCCACCGTTGCGGCCGCTCACGGACGAAATGTTGATGATACGGGCTGCCGGGCTCTGCTTCAGATACGGCAGTGCCTTCTGGCAGACAAAGAATGTACCGGTCAGATCGATATCGAGCACGCGGTTCCACTCGCCCTCGCGGCTCATGTCCTCGATGCTGGACGTGCCGAGAATACCGGCGCTGTTGACAACGATGTCGATGCCGCCCATGGCCTCTGCCGCTTCCTTGACCGCCGCTTCGATGCTGTCATTGTCACAGACATTCAGCTTGACCGCGATCGCTTTCGCGCCGGTGGCGCAGATTTCCTGCGCGGCGGCCGTTGCCTTTTCGATGTTGAGATCGGCCAGCGCAACCGTTGCGCCCATCTCAGCCAGCTTCTCTGCCGTTGTGCGGCCGATACCCTGTGCCGCGCCGGTCACGAATGCCTTCTTACCCGTCAATGAAAATAACATGTGTTGTTCCTCCTGATTCTTTCTGGCCGTTTATTTCAGCGTCATCCGCTCAATTTCCGCCGCACGCTCCATCAGCTTCATGTATTCAAGGCCGCGCACCGCGCTTTCCATCTGCGTGGGATACGGCTGATATTCCGAAACAATGTAGCCCTGATAGTTAACATCCATCAGCGCATGGAAATACGACTTGAAATCAATGATACCGGAGCCCGGATAGGCACGGTTGGAATCGGAGAAATGGACATAGCCAATGATATCGCCAAATTTACGGACCGCGTCATACGGATGCGTCTCTTCCATATGCATCGAGTGCGTGTCGATGTGCAGCTTGACATGCGGAAGGTTCAGTTCGCGGATGAATGTACCGACCTCTTCCAGGGAATTGAGATAATTCGAAACGTACTGCAGAATGTTTTCAATCAGAAGCTCGCCGCCGTGCTGTTCGGCATAATCGTTCAACTGCCGCATGCACTCCGCCAGGCGCTCAAGATAGACGCCGCGCTCGTTCCAAGACGGGATATTGCCGCGCATCGTGCCGACAACAATCGGGCAGCCGATGGCTGCGCCGAAATCCAGCTGCTCTTTCAGCCGGTCAATCGCCTTTGCGCGGGCCGCCGGGTCTTCGTCGGTGACGCAGAGGTTATTGAAAATCTTCTCCAGTCCTGTGCAGATACCGGAATACTTCAGGCCGTTGTCGGATGCGATCTTGTTGAACTCCGCGGCGCTGTACTGCGCGGGGTTGCAGACATACAGCTCCATAGCATCGTAGCCCGCTTCTTTCGACCACTTTGCGACCTCTTCCAGCTTGCCGCGGAAGACGACCGGCATACGCTCAGGCAGCTCTTGCAGGCCGACCTGGACGCCATACTGATACATATTGTTTTCTCCTTTCTTGTTCGCGCCAGTTGACAGGCGCGGACGCCTGCCAACAGACAATTCGGATGTATCTGCGCATTCTCTGCGGCAGATACATCCGAAATTCAGCTGTGAATCAACCGCCGAGATATGCTTTCTTCACTTCTTCGTTTGCCATCAGGTTCGCGCAGGTGTCCTCCATAACGATCTTGCCGGTCTGCATGACGTAGCCGCGATCGGCGACGCCAAGGGCAATTTTGGAGTTCTGCTCAACGAACAGGATAGTCGTGCCGTCTTTATTGATATCTTTGACGGCGACGAAAATTTCCTTCGTAATCAGCGGCGCAAGGCCCAGCGACGGCTCGTCGAGCAGCAGCAGCGACGGCTTGCTGATCAGCGCGCGGCCCATAGCCAGCATTTGCTGCTCACCGCCGGAGAGCGTGCCCGCCATCTGCGTGCGGCGCTCAAGAAGACGCGGGAAGCGGCGATAGACATCGTCCAGATCGGTCTTGATGTTCTTCGTATCCTTGCGAAGATACGCGCCCATCATCAGGTTCTCTTCCACAGAAAGCTTGGAGAACACATGGCGGCCCTCGAGCGACTGCGCGATGCCGAGACTCGCGACCTTATAGCCGCCGTAGGACTGGATTTCCTGGCCCTTGTAGAGAATCTTGCCCACAATACCGCGCCGGGCCGTCAGACCGGAGATGGACTGCATCGTCGTCGTCTTACCGGCGCCGTTCGCGCCGATAAGCGTTACGATCTCGCCCTCTTCAACCTCCAGGTTCACACCTTTTACGGAATGTATATTACCATAATAATAGTGAAAGTCAATCAGCTCCAACATCTTAGCCATTATTCGTCACCTCCGAGATATGCCGCAATGACCTCAGGATTGTTCTGAATCTCTGTAGGCGTGCCTTCTGCAAGGAGCTTGCCCTGACAAAGAACATAGATGTAATCGCTGACATTCATAACGAGCTTCATATCGTGCTCAACAACCAGAATGGTATAGCCCATCTTCAGAATCTTCTGAAGCAGCGAGTCGAGTTCCGCCTTCTCTGTCGTGTTCATACCGGCAGCCGGCTCATCGAGCAGAATAACCTTCGGGTTGCTGGCCAGGCCGCGCACGATCTCCAGAAGGCGCTGCTTGCCGTAGGACAGGCTGCCCGCCGGGTCGTTCGCATGCTCGTCCAGACCGACGAACTGCAGCCATTCATGCGCCTTTTCCACAATGCGCTTTTCTTCCTCACGCTTTTTCTTCGTGTGGAACAGGCTGTCCCAGAAGGTCGCCGTCAGTCGGGAGTTCATGCCGACCAGAACGTTTTCCAGAACGGTCATGTTCCAGAACAGGTTGATAACCTGATAGGTACGCGCGATGCCAAGCTCGTTGATCTTATAGCACATTTTGCCTTCCAGATGCTCGTCATCGAGCAGCACTTCGCCCTCATTCGGAACATAAACGCCGCTGATACAGTTGAACAGTGTCGTCTTGCCGGCGCCGTTCGGGCCGATCAATGCGGTGATCTGCCCGGGGCGAACCTTCATGCTGACTTTATTGACAGCCGTCAGGCCGCCGAATTTGATTGTAACATTCCTCGTTTCCAGCATTTGCGTTCATCCCCCCTTACTCGTTTCCGGCAGCAACTGCTTTGGCGGACTTCTTTCTCTTCTGCGACGTGATGAAATCCTTGATACCGCCGTAAATACCGCCCGGCAGCGCAATGATAACAATCAGCAGCAGGATGCCGTAGAGCAGCATCTGATACTCCTGCAGCGGACGGATGACCTCAAGCAGGATTTCGATGATGACCACGCCGATGATCGGGCCGACCAGCGAGCCGGAGCCGCCGAACAGCAGCATCGTCAGGAACAGAACCGACTGCTTCTGCTTGCAGGTCTCCGGGCTGATATAGCGGATCAGGTGGACATAGACCGCGCCCGCGAAGCCCGTATAGAACGCGCTGACTGCGAAGGCGATGATCTTGTTCTTGCGGACGTTGACGCCCATGCCGTTCGCGGCGTGTGTGTTTTCGCGGATGGCCATGAATGCACGGCCCGTACGCGAATGCACCAGAGACTGCTTGAGCAGCAGCGCGATCACCGTGAAGAACAGCAGGAAGAAATACCACTTTGTGTAGCTCGTCAGGAAGCTGATGTTCGGGGCCGCGACGCCCTTATAGTCGTTGGTGAAGCCGCCGGGCGAAACGTACAGGAAGTAGTACACGATTTCGCCGAAGGCAACCGTCGCCAGGGACAGGAAGTGGAACTTCAGCTTCGATGCCGGATACGCCAGCAGCGCGCCGATGGCGGCGGAGAGAATCGCGCCGGCCGGAATCGTCAGCCACAGGGGCGTACCGAAATACTTGTTGAGCAGTGCCGACGTGTAGCAGCCGATGACGAAGAACGCCGCGTGGCCAAGAGAAATCTGTCCGCTGTAGCCGAACAGGATATCCAGGCCGGAGACCGCAATCACGTAGACGAGAATCACGCAGGAAATCATAACGGCATAATCGTTGCCGCCAATGAGCTGCACCAAAAACGGCAGGGCAATGAGAGCCAGGGCGATTGCAATGCCGATCGGCAATTTTTTCGTTTTATTCATTGTCTATACCCTCACTCACCGCTGCTTACACATCCTGGATGGCCTTCTCATTGAAAATGCCGGTGGGCTTGATGAACAGGAAGACCAGAAGAATGATATAGGCAATCTGATTTTTGTAAGTACCGGAGACATAGCCAGCGACGAACGTCTCAGCCAGGCCGAGGATCATGCCGCCGATCATAGCGCCGTACATGTTGCCGTAGCCGCCGACGACTGCGCCGGCAAAGCCCTTACGGCCGATGGTCGCGCCGAGCATGGTGTAAACACCGTACATCGGGCCGAGCATCATACCGGCAAGCGATGCAATACCTGCAGACAGGCCCCAGGTAACGCCGGTACTCAGAGAAGTGTTGATACCGCAGGACTCAGCAGCCAGCGGATCCATCGCGGCGCCGCGCATGGCGGTACCGAATTTTGTCTTAGTCATGAAGAAGTGCAGGATGACCATGAGGATGACGGAGATCAGCAGGCACATATAAGCCTCGGTCTGCGCCGTCACGCCGAAGATCGTCAGCGTGCTCTTGGAGAACACCTGCGGGAACCACTGCGTCGTCGAGCCGTAGGCCGCCTGCGCAGCGTTCTGGATGATGTAGGAAATTGCGATGGTTGCCAGAACAATATAAATCGGAATGACGTTCTTTTTCAGAAGAACGCGGATAACGCCTTTTTCCAGTGCCATGCCGAACAAAAATGCACACAAGAATGTCAGTGCCAGAGATACAAAGATGTTCAGGCCGAGAACCTTATAGAACGTAATTCCCAGGTACGCTCCAAGGGTGACCATATCGCCCTGAACGAAGCTCATCAGGCCGGACGCCTTATAGATCAGGCTGTAGCCCAATGCAATCAGGCCGTAAATGCCGCCGATGATGAGGCCATTGATCAATAGATTTGAAAACACGTATTTACCTCCTGTTCCGACAGTACGCCGAAGTGTTGCGAAGATGATTTGATTTGCCGGGCGGGCAAACCAGGTTTACCCGCCCGGACTATCCGGTTAAACAGACGCTCTCTTTCACGCCGGAGTATCAGGCGTGGCCGTCGGAGTGAACCTTATCTGTCTCTGCCGGTCGTCTTCAGATACTCATCATAGCCGCCGCTGGCCAGCCAGTCAGAGACCAGAATGTCCTTGCCTTCGATCAGGACGAAGGAGTTGAATGCGCTGTAAGCTTCACGGGAACCGTCGGTGAAGTCCATCGTGCCGCCCAGGCCCTCGACCTTGACCTTGTGGGTAGCCTCACGCAGGGACTCGTCGTCGTTCGCGCCAGCGATCTTGGAAGCTTCCCACATTGCCATCATCGTGTCATAACCACGGTAGCAGGACTCGTGCGGGGGCAGCTCGTTGTATTCCGCAACGTAAGCTTCGAGGAACGCTCTCATGTTGGGGATGTTGCAGTCGTTGATGTCGGTGTAAGCAACGTAGGGGTAGACGTAGAAGATGTAGTTGGTGTTGGGCGCGTTGCCGGCAACGTTCTGGTATTCAGCGGAGAAGCACTCCTTGCAGCCGATCATGCCGGTGTAGCCGCTGTTGCGCAGCTGCTTGACGAACGGGCCGAAGGTGGTGCCGATCAAGGACATGAACACGCAGTCCGGATCAGAGTTCATGATCTGGCTGATCTGGCCGGAGAAGTCGGTGTCTTCAGAGTCGCACTGCTGACGGGTGGTGACGGTGATGCCCTTTTCTTCGCAGGCTGCCTGGAAGGCGTCCGCCGTGGAAGAGCCGGTGTCGTCGGTGCCGTTCATGATTGCAACGCTGCTGTAGCCGAGTTCCTTGACAAGGTCAGCGTCCAGAGGCGCAATACGGTTGTTGTTGCAGCTTGCGCGGAAGGTGTAGATCATGGAATCGTCTGCCATCCACGTTGCGGAGGTACCCAGGCCGAAGTTGTAGACCTTAGCCTCATTGATGTAGCTGATGCAGGCGGAAACCTCGTTGGAGTTGACGGAGCCGATGATTGCATCGCAGTTGTCGTTTGCAAGCATCTTCTGCACAACCTTGACAGCTTCCTCGGTGGAACCGGTCGTGTCATAGTGCTTGACAACGACCTTGGCGCCGTTAAAGCCGCCCTGCTCGTTGATCTGCTTGACCGCCAGGTCAATGCCGGTTCTGCCGCCGTTACCGGCGACGGAGTTGCTGCCGGTCAGCTGCAGGTAAGTGCCGATCAGGAATTCGCCATTGAAATCGCCTTCTGTTGTGGTTTCCTCGGTTTTGGTTTCTCCGGTGGTCTCAGCGGGGGTGGTGGGTTCCGGGGTGGTTGTTGTGGTCGCGGAGCCGGAGTCGGTCTTTGCTGCGCACGCAACAAGCGCCAGCACCATGACTACTGCAAGGAGCATCGCGAGAAGTCTTCTTTTCATGTGTTATCCTCTTTTCTTGAAATTTTTTATAGCAAGATGCGCTGGCATACGCTGTATCCCCTGCTGGCCGGGCACATCTGACTACACGTAGTTCCAGCAATTTCTGCTGTCTGCCACTTTGGGCCGTTTTGTCGTTTGTCGTTATTTTGCACAATTTAGTTCTTTAAAAAATGTATGTATTGTATATTTTGCCAGTTTCGAGGGTGCAAAAAGGCCCTGCATTTCTGCAGGGCCTGAAATCCCCGCTGGTTTTCGCTGGACTCAATTTGCGGTTTCCAAACTTGCTCCACCCATGGAGCGCGGTTTATGCGTTACAAATGCGTCAGAAAATCTGCGGTATGGCCGGTTCAATCGTTGACCAGAATGATCTTGATTGCCTTGCCGTCTTTATTGTTCTTTAAACGTTCGAAGGCTTCTACACCTTCTGCCATCGGCATATGATGCGTAATAATGGGGCTGACATCGATGGCCTTCTCCGAAAGCAGGCGGACACAGGTCTCAAAGTCCTCTTTGGAGTAGATATAGTTGCCGCGAATTTGCAGCTCTGTTGTGACAATGCGCTGCATGTCGATGCTGACCATCTTCGCCGCGTTTCCGATCCAGACGGCAACGCCGGAGTTTGTCAGCGCGTTAATCGACGACTGCGCCGTCGGTGTAATGCCGACGCACTCCACAGACGCGTCACACAGCTTCCCGTCCGTCAGACGGCGGATAGCTTCGTCAAAGTCCTCGGTGGCCGGGTTGATCGTAGCGTCGGCGCCGAGTTTTTTTGCAAGTTCCAGACGGAAATCCGTCGCGTCGCTGACGATCACGCGCTTGGCGCCGCGGTACTTGAGCCACAGAAGGGCAAGAAGTCCGATCGTGCCCGCGCCGACCACGAGAATATTCTCGGCCGCCGCGATCTCTGCATCAGAGAGCTTGCTGACGCCGTTGTAAGCGACTGCCGCGGGCTCTGCCATTGCGGCAACCGACGCGTCCACGCCGTCATACGGAATCAGGTACTGCTCGCGCACACAGATGTACTCTGTCATTGCGCCGTTGCAGTCCATGACGCCGAGGAACGGGCCGTTCGGGCAAAGATTGACAAGTCCTCTGCGGCAGGTCTCACACGTTCCGCAATAGAGCTTGGGGAACACAGCGACCTTCGTGTCGGGTGCGTACTTGCCGCCTTCAGGTGCTTTGACAACATGGCCCGCAAATTCGTGGCCCATAATCATCGGTGCGATTCTCCGGCCGGTCTTCCCGAGGAAGCCCTCAAAGTCGGAGCCGCAGACACCGCAGGCATCAATTTTCAGCAGATACTCATCTGCAGCGGGTGTCGGGACCGGAATGTCCCGCATCTGCATTTGAAGATCGCCGACATAATATACTGCTTTCATTGCTTTCGCTCACTCCTAAAGTTCAGTCCGCAAAGACGACAGCCATCAATAGCGGTCAAGGAAAACGCCGCCCTCAATATTCTGAGGAAGCTTGCCTCTTGCATAGCTGCAGATCCGCTCGAAACGGTATCTGTCGTCCTTGTAGCCCTTCGGGTCTTTACTTCCGAGGCAATCCATAATGCTAATCCGGTTGTCTTCCAGATGCCGCAGCATCGCTTCATACGCGCCATGCGGGTCAGCATTCATGATTGCCGTTGCAATCTCTTCATGGCCCCGGATTGTCTGCTCAAGCATCGCGTCCCGCAGAATCTGCAGGTACAGATGGATGCCGCGCAGAATGTCCGGGAACATCACATTGACCAGTTCATTGTCTGCCGCGCGCGCAATGGCACAGTGCAGTTCAATGTCGCATTCGCAGTGATCTTCTCCGCGCCGGATCAGATCCGCCACCGCGTCGGTCAACTCACGGATTTCTTTTCTCTGCTGCTGCGTTGCGCGCGCAGCGCAGGCGGCCGCAATAGAGGGTTCAAACATGAAGCGGAGGTCCAGAAGATCCGCCAGCGTCCGGTTCTTGTCGTACCGGAACGCCAGACCCAGCGGGTCGGCAGCAACACCCATGGACTCTGCGACATATGTGCCGCTTCCCTGCCGGATTTCAACAATTCCGCGCGAACGCAGCGAGCGCATGGCCTCCCGGATGGTGCTTCTGCTTACGCCCATGTTGGCTTCCAGCTCCCGTTCGTTCGGCAGCCGGTCGCCGCAGCGCAAGCGGTTCTCCTGAATATACTGTATGACCTGTTCCGCAACTTTTTCGGACAATACGGTATTATCAGATCGGATTGTAGATAAAGGCATATTGTCTGCAACTCCCCTTTCGGTTACGCCTGCAGCACCGCCTTCACAGCCTCTGCGACGTCCGCAGGCATCAGATGATAAGTTTCCAGCAGCAGCTGGTAGTTTTCAGCAGACCGGCCATAGGTGTCTTCGATGCCGACCATCTTGATCGGCAGACGGCTGCCGCTGAGCGCCTCGCAGACCGCGGAGCCAACGCCGCCATAGACATTGTGCTCTTCAGCTGTCACGACGCCCTTGACGCCTTCGCAGAAGCCCTTGAGTGCTTCCACGTCCAGCGGCTTGATCGTGCTGAGATTGACGATGCGGACAGAAATGCCTTCCTTTTCAAGCTCCTCCGCAGCGGCCATGGCCTGCGAGACCATCACGCCGTTTGCAAAGACGACGACGTCCTTGCCATCGCGGATCTGCGTGATTTTCCCGATGTGGTACTCTTCGTTCTCGTCCATGTAGACGGGCAGATCGTTACGGTTGATGCGGATATAGCACGGGCCGTTGTACTCGGCCATCGCATAAAGCATTTTCTTCGTTTCAACAGCGTCCATCGGGGACAAAACCGTCATATGCGGCAGCACGCGCATGATTGCGATGTCGTCCACACTCTGATGGGTCTTGCCGTCGCCGTAGTCCGAAAGACCGGCGGACGAGCCGCAGACCTTGACGTTCAGACCGGGAATGCAGATCGAAGAACGGATCTGATCGTATGTACGGCCGCTGGAGAAAACAGCGAACGAATGGATAAACGCAGTCTTACCGGTCAGTGCCAGGCCTGCCGCCATGGAAGCCATGTTCTGCTCGGCGATGCCGACCTGGAAATAACGCTCCGGATATGCTTCGCCAAACATATTGGACATGGTGGACTTACCGAGGTCCGCCTCCAGCGCCACAACATTGTCGTATTTCTTACCCAGTTCTACCAGGGTCTGACCGTAAGCGGTTCTGCAATTCTTCTTTTCCATGATCAAACCTCCTTGCGAGCCTGCTCAATCGTCTTGAGCGCGATCTGGTATTCCTCCTCGGTCATGGCCGCGTTGTGGAACTTAGCCTTGCCCTCTGCGAAGGGGAATCCCTTGCCCTTGATGGTGTTTGCGTAAATCAGTGTGGGCTTGCCCTTGACCGTCTCTGCCTCATCGAGCGCGGCGAGAATCTGAGCCATGTCGTGGCCGTCAATTTCAATGACGTTCCAGCCGAACGAGCGCCACTTTTCCTGGATATCATGGATGGGGAAGATATCTTCCGTCGCACCGGTGGCCTGAACGCCGTTGTGATCGAGGATCGCGCAGAGGTTGTCTGCCTTGAACACGGCAGCCGACATCGCAGCTTCCCAGATCTGGCCTTCAGCAAGTTCACCGTCGCCAAGAATAGTATAAACCCTGGACGCACTCTTGTCCAGCTTCAATCCCATTGCCATGCCGAGGCCGATGGACAGGCCCTGGCCGAGAGAGCCGGTGACGGCCTCAATGCCGGGGGTCTTGCTCATGTCGGGGTGGCCCTGCAGGATGCCATGGAGCGTCTTGACCTTGCTCAGCTCGGAGCGATCGACGTAGCCCAGCTCTACAAAGCAGGCATACTGGGCAAGGACCGAATGACCCTTACTGAAAATGCAGCGGTCACGTGCCGGGTTCTTGGGATCCGGGAAGACCTTCATGTGCTTGAAATACAGTGCTGCCGTGATATCTGCCGCGGAGCAGCTGCCGCCGAGATGGCCAACCTTCCCGGCCGGGATCATCTCCAGAATATCTGCGCGGATGTCAATCGCTTTTCTGCGTACCTCTCTGAGTTCCTGCTCTGTGTACTGCATAATGCCCTCCTCTGTTATGATTTGGAAACAATCAAAATTTTCAACAAAAAGTCGATTTGATTTTCGCACGTATCTTATGCGTTTTGTCAATCAACTTTATGGAGTTATTATACGTCATACCAATTCAGACGTCAATTTGGCATTTTCATCAAAATCCATTGGAATTTTTTGTGTTGAACCGCCAGACTTCGACATTTTACACATGGCTTTTTGCTATATTTCTATAATTTCCCTATCCAGCCATATTAAAAATGCCATACGGACACAGAAAAACCGTATCCGTATGACATTGGATGTACTCAGCGCTTGACGCGTGCGTTTCCTTCGTAGATGCTCCAGATCTGCTCTTCGTCGGCAGGTGTCGCATAGTCGGTCAGCAGCGTTACGACCAGCGCGCCGGAGGCCCAGCCGAACTGCAGGCACTTTTCAGGCTCCCATCCGCGCAGCACGCCGTACAGCAGGCCGCTGACAAAGCCGTCGCCGCCGCCGATGCGGTCCAGGATCGGGATATTGCGCGGCTGCTCAACATACCACTGGCCGTCCATGTGCAGAATCGCGCCCCAGAGATTGTCGTTCGCACTGACAACCTCGCGCAGCGTCGTGGCGAACATTGTCGCGTTCGGATACTGCTTCTTGACCTCTTCAATCATCTGCTTGAAGCTGTCAATCTTGTCTGCCAGACTCTTGCCGCCGGCCTCGGGGCCCTTGACGCCCAGCGCCAGCTGGAAGTCCTCTTCGTTGCCGACCAGGATGTCCGCAACCGAAGCGATCTCCTTGAACGCCTCGCGGAGCTCTGCCTCTCTGCCCTTCCAGAACGACGCACGGTAGTTGAGGTCGAAGCTGATGAGCGTGCCGTTGTCCTTCGCGGCGTGCGCGCAGTCCAGGCAGAAGCGGATCGTTGCCGGGGACATGGCCGCAAACAGGCCGGACATATGCAGAATCTGTACGCCCTCCTGCCGGAAAATCCGATCCAAGTCAAAATCCTCGGATTTCAGCTCTCTGCCAACCTCACCGGCGCGGTCGTTCCACACGCGTGCGCCGCGCAGACCGAAGCCGCAGTCTGCGACGTTGATCTGATGACGGTAGCCCCAGGGGCCGCCCTGCGGAACCTCGGGCCCTTCAAAGTCGATGCCGCGGGCGCGGTACTCGGACTTGATGAACTCTGCCAGCGGGCTGTCCTTGACAAAGGCGGTCAGCATCTTCGTCTTCAGACCCAGCGCCGCGGAGACGCCGAGGACGTTGCTTTCCGCGCTGTTGGCCTGCAGGGTAAATTCCCGGCTGACATGGACCGGCTGACGGTCCTTCGGCGTGATACGCAGGCCGACACTTGTCGGGACCATGAGGTTATATTTGCAGTTTTCTCTCAGTTGCAGTGGCATTTGGGGTGTATCCTCCTTCGTATATGTTTGGGTATATTCAATCGACCAAAGCGTTGATCTTCAGATAGCGGCCCGGATAATCCGACAGCTCGCGCACGGCCTCCGGCACCTCATCGATCTTGATCACCTTGCTCAGCACCGCGCGCACGTTGACCTTGCCGCTGCGGATGAGCTCCAGCGCCTCTTCAAACTCGCCCGCGCTGTCGCGGCCGCCGAGGACGTCAAGTTCCTTCGTCGTGATGATGTTGGTTGGAAGCGACGTCTCGCCCTTCGGCCAGCCGGTCAGAACGATCTTGCCGGCGTGCGAGACCATATCCAGCGTCTGCCGGATGGCGGCGTTTGCGCCGGACATTTCAAGCACAACCTCTGCCATGCGGCCGTTGGTCAGCTCGCGGATGGTCTCCACGGAATCCTGCTTCGGGATACAGATGGTGTGCTCCACGCCGAGGCTTCTGGCATAGGCCAGGCGCTCTTCGACCGGGTCAATGATGATGGGAATCGCGCCGTAGGCCATTGCGGCCAGCGCAGCAAGCAGTCCGATGGCGCCGCAGCCGTTGATTGCCACATGCTGTCCCGCCTGTACCTTTGCCCGGTGCAGGCCGTGCAGCGAAATGGTCAGCGGCTCCGACAGCGGTGCCAGTTCCCAGGGTACGCTGTCCGGCACCGGAACGAGCATGAAATCCGGATGCAGGAAATATTCCGTCATGCCGCCGTCGGTGTGCACGCCAAGGCACTCCAGATGCTCGCAGCAGTTCGTTCTGCCCAGCGAGCAGGGATAGCAGTGGCCGCAGTGCAGATAGGGCTCAAGCACCACGCGGTCGCCCTTTTTCAGACCCTTAGGGTTATTCTCGTCGATCTCTTCAATGATACCGGCCAGCTCGTGGCCGATGACGCGCGGATAGCTGACGTGCGGATTGACGCCGCGGTAGGCGCCGATGTCCGAGCCGCAGATGCCCATGGACTTGATGCGGATGAGCGCCTTGCCCTCGCCGGGATGATAGACCGGCTTTTCAATCTCTTCGATGTAAATATTCTTCGGTTCTTTCAGGTAGACAGCTTTCATTTGTGTTCCCTCCGGTAAACTGAATTTTTCAGGATTATTCTTCGCCGTGATAACGGTATTCCGAGTCGAAATCCCACGGCATGCCGCCGCACAGGCAGCCGCCGTCGATAACGTAGTTCGAGCCGCTCATATAGCTCGACGCGTCGGAGGCCAGCAGCACGACCAGGCCCAAAATCTCGTCCGGGTTGCCGGGCCGGCGCATGGCGATGCGGTCACGCAGATAGTCGCCTCTTGTCGGATGGTCCCAGGTCACCTGCGTCAGCGGCGTGAGGATATGGCCGGGCGAGACCGCGTTGGCGCGGATGCCCCATTCGGCCCATTCCACCGCCATCGAGCGCGTCAGCGCCAGAACGCCGCTCTTCGTCGCGCCGTAGACGCTGCAGCCGCCGAGCATCGCCGTGGCGTTGTGCGAGCCGATGTTGATGATGCTGCCCTTGTGCTGCTTCATCATCCAGGGCGCAACGGTCCGGCTGACCATGAACACGCTCTTGAGGTTGATGTCCATGATCCGGTCGTAGGTCTCTTCCTTGACATCCATGATGCCCTCGCGCTTGTTGATGCCCGCGACATTCACCAGAACGTCGATGCGGCCAAACTCCGCACCGATGGCGTCAATGGCGCTCTGGATGCTCTCCTGCTTGGTCACATCCATCACGAACGTGCGGCAGTCGCCGCCCTCGGCCAGAATTTCTTCTTTCAGAGCCGCCAGGCCCTTCTCGCTCACATCGCACGCGCAGAGCATCGCGCCGATGCCCGCCATGCCCTTTGCCAGCTCCCGGCCAATACCG
This sequence comes from uncultured Oscillospiraceae bacterium, assembly GCA_934643765.1. Lineage (GTDB taxonomy): Bacteria > Bacillota > Clostridia > Oscillospirales > Oscillospiraceae > CAG-170. The sequence goes on along the minus strand of CAKUCT010000026.1, from coordinate 350 downwards.
CCGGCAGCGCCGGTCATAACGATAATCTTATCCTTCAGAGAAAACAGCTTTTCCAGATTTTCTGCAATCATGTTTACGTCTTCCTTTCTATTATTGCATTACGGACGGTTGATTTCAAGATCCATGTAATACTGATCGATTTCTTCAATGATCTGATGGGCAAAGCCCGTGCCGAACAGCTCCGCGCCGCTGGCGAGGCCCATGATGGTAAGCTGGGTCAGATTGTACGTGCCGTAGCCCGCGAACTTGATGCCGACATTGTCAGGAATATTGGCCCGCATGATGAAAACCGTCCGCATCGCGGGCGCGCCGCCGCGGCCGCTGGCGCACTTGACATAGTCCACACCGGC
>CAKUCT010000025.1 GCA_934643765.1 uncultured Oscillospiraceae bacterium | reverse complement strand
GAAAGGATTGTTTCTCTTTTTTCTTGTTCCGCGTTTGGGAATCGAAAGGCGGCTCTTGGCGACATGCCGGTGGCATGTCGCAACCGCCGTGGCTTTGCCCGCAGGCAAAAGATTCCTGTACGGGTCACTAAAAATCCCGTGCGAAGAGAACGAACCCATCGGGTTCGACCGTCCGATATTTCCGGGCATAGGCCCGGTGGCTGTGCGCAGCGCAGCTAGTTTTGGTATCCAGCCAAAACAAATATCGAGACGGCACGGAGGCGGCAGAGCCGCCGAAGTATTCCCGTACGGGTCACATACCTTCTACCCGGCTTTGCCCGCAGGCAAAGGATTCCCCCACGTGTTGCCTTTTTAAACCCCGAAGCGTTCTGGGCAGCTCATTCCATCTCCGCCGCCAGTTCCTGCAGCGGGCGCTTACAGATGCAAAAACCGTCTGGCATACTCCCCCGCGCCCGTATCCTTCAGAAACACCACGTTGAGCTCATGCTCGCCCGTCAGCGGCGGGCAGAGAAAGTGTCCGAACTGTGCCTCGTCTCCAACCACCGCTGCATACAGAAAGCTGATGCCGCACCCCTGCGCAACAAGTTCGCGGATAATTTTGAAGCTGCTGATGCACACGCAGCCCGCAAACGCCTCAATGCTGTATCCCTGCTGCGTCAGTTCTCGCTCTAAAATATTGCGCGTGCCGGAGCCGGGCTCGCGCAGAATCAGGCGCTCGGAAAACAGCGTCTCCAGCGCCACCTGCCGCCCGCTCCATGGATGATCTTTCGCGCAGATGCCGATATACGGCTCTTCGCGCAGCAGGAAATAATCATACCGCCGCTTGTCAAATATGCCCTCGAGAATGACAAAGTCCAACTCTCCGTCCTCCAACTGTGAAAGCAAATGCGCCGTATTGTCCACCGTGAAAAACAGCTCATTCTCCTTCTGCTCCAGAAACCGCCGGATCTCCGGAATCAGAATATAGTCCCCGATGGACTTCGTCGCCCCGATGCGAAGCAGCGTCTTGGGTTTTCCGGCGAGCATCCGCATCAGCTCCGCGTCGTTGTATTGAAGCTCGATTGCGTACCGCTCTAGGATCTTCCCCTGCTCTGTCTGACAGAGCTTCCGCCCGTCATAGGCAAACAGCTTCACCCCATACTGCGCCTCGAGCGATTGAATCTGCTTCGTCACGCCCGGCTGTGTCATATGCAGCTGCTCTGCCGCACGGCGATAGTTCATTGTCTTGCAGAGCATCAGAAAGGTCTGCAGCTTCTGGTCCATATTTTCGCCCCTTCCGATAACGTTTCAGAATCGTCATATTCCGTTTTATAATTTTATTTTATCATACCCCAGCGCTATAATAAAGCCGCAAAACGTCAGTTGACAAGGGCCCACGTGCTTGCCATCTAGGCCGGCAAGTCCTTTGGAGTTTTTCGCGGAGGATAAACGGCGGCTGGCCAGGCAGACGAGGCAGCCGGGCTGCCGCCCGTGGGCGAGGATAACAACGCCAGGCGCCTTTTTGACCCGCGAAAAACCACGTGTGCCCTTGTCAGATGACGCAAAGAAAAACACAACTGTTCAGGAGGAGATTTCTGATGAAAACTGTCGCAAAACTGCTGCCCGGCTGCGCGCTCGCGCTCGTGATTGCCACCGTAGCCAAACTTCTGGAAAGCCTGGAGGCTTCCGCCGGCCTGCACCTGATCGGCGCGTCCGTCATCGCGCTGTTCCTCGGTATGCTCATCAACCACTTCTATAAGCCGACCGGCACCACGCGCCCCGGCATCCGCTTCACCTCGAAAAAGATTCTGAAGTTCGCCATCATCCTGCTCGGCGCAAGTCTGAATATCACGACGGTGCTCACCGTCGGTAAATTCTCCCTCACCGTCATGGTCTTCACCCTTGCCACCTGCTTCGGCCTCGGCTACTTCATCGGCAAGGCCCTTGGCCTCAACTGGAAGACCAGCAGCCTCATCAACGCCGGCACCGGCATCTGCGGCGGCTCCGCCATCGCGGCCATCGCCCCCGTCATTGACGCAACCGATATGGACATCGCCTACGGCCTGTCTGCCACGTTCCTCTTTGACATGGTCATGGTCATCGTCTTCCCGATTCTCGGCCGTCAGCTGGGCCTTTCCGACGCGGCCTTCGGCCTCTGGGCCGGCACCGCCGTCAACGATACCTCCAGCGTCGTGGCCACCGGCTACGCCTTCAGTGAAGCCGCCGGCGATTTTGCAACTATGGTCAAGCTCACAAGAACCCTTGCCATCATCCCTACCGTTCTCGTTTTTGCCGCCATCAGCATGCGCGTCAAGAAAAAAGAGGCCGCCGCAGACGGCGCCTCGGTCAAGGTCAATATGAAATCCGTCTTCCCGTGGTTCATTCTGGGCTTTTTGGCCATGTCCGGCCTCACGAGCCTCGGCCTCATCCCCGCCGCCCTCGCCTCCGCGCTCAAAACCGTCAGCAAGTTCCTCATGGTCGCAGCCCTCGGCGCCATCGGCCTGAACACCGACTTCAAGGCCCTGTGCAAATCCGGCGCGAAGCCCATGCTGCACGGCTTTATCATCTCGCTTCTGGTCGTCCTCGTCGCCATCGGCGTGGAGTACCTGCTTGGCATCGCCCCCACCGGCACGCTGGCCTGATTCTTTCTTCCCGAACGTATCGCATAAACAAAACGCTGCCGCATCCTGCGGCAGCGTTTTTGCCCTTCTCTGTGATGCTTGAAATCTTCGCGATATTTTTTCCTTTAACTCAAAAATAAACCTTGTCTTTTCGCAAATTCTGTCTCATAATAGACGCTGGAAATACGGGTCCTGCGCCTTTGGCTGCGTCCCGCATTCCGCATTGTCCGTGCCGCGAAGTGTTTGCCGCGGCCCCATTGCAAGATCATTGAATGAGGTGTTACAACAATGAAAAAAGTCAAACTGACAGCGCCGTATACCTTTGAGTTCCAGGATGCTCCGATGCCTGAAATCAAGGACAATGAGGTCCTCCTGCAGATCCATCAGGTCGGCATCTGCGCATCTGATATGCAGATGTATCATGGTCTTCATAAGTACATGACCTTCCCCGTCACCATCGGCCACGAGGCCGGCGCAACCGTCGTCAAGGTCGGCAAGGACGTCACCGGCTACAAGGTCGGCGACAATGTCACCGTTGAGCCCCAGGTCAGCTGCGGCGAGTGCTATCCCTGCAAGATCGGCCGCTTCAACGTCTGCGAGCATCTGAAGGTCATGGGCGTCCATCAGGACGGCTTTGCCTGTGAATATTTTGCCATCGATCCGAAATACCTGCACCACTGCGAAGGTCTGAACATCGATGAGACCACCCTCATCGAGCCCCTGTCCGTCGGTATCGGCTCTGCCCGCCGCGCAGGCGACCTGCACGGCAAGAACGTTGTCGTCGTCGGCGCCGGCACCATCGGCAACCTCGTCGCCCAGTCTGCCAAGGCCATGGGCGCGCAGAAGGTCATGGTCACCGACATCAAGGACAAGAAGCTCAACTACGCACTGGAGTGCGGCATTGACTATGCCATCAACACCATGGACAAGTCCCTCAAGGACGTCATCTCCGAAACCTTTGGCATTCAGAAAGCCGACGTCATCATCGACTGCGCCGCAACCCGCGGCTCGTTCGCTTCCATTCTGCAGGCGGCCCGTCCGTCTTCTACCATCGTCATCACCGGCAACTTCAAGGCGCCCGTAGAAGTGGAGCTTCCCGTTCTGCAGCGCCAGGAGATCTCCCTGCTCGGCCATATGATGTATGTCCGCGAAGACTATCAGGAGGCCATCGCCGCCATCCAGTCCGGCCGCGTGAACCTCTCCGGCTTTGCAACGCAGCACTTTGACTTTGACGATATCGCAGAGGCATTCAAGTTCGTCGACGAGCATCCCGACGATGTGATGAAGGCCATGCTGAGAATCCAGTAATTCTCCTCTCGTAAAACAACCGGCGGCGCAGGAATCCCTGCGCCGCCGCATTTTTGTCCTCTGTGTATCTGAAAACCCTCGCAGCGTTCTGCCGCGCACGGCAGAATAAAATGTAAATCATTTTATCCGGCGGCACGTCGAAGCAAATTCCATATCCCTCGCTCCGCCGCAAGCGGCAGAGCTCGGCCATTTCATTGCTTCTCCTCTCCAACCAGGAACCACTCCGCAGATTCCTGGTTGGTTTTCCAGCCTCGCAGATCAAACGAATTCTTGGCGGCTTTGTCGCCTTAGAATCGTTGATACAAAGCGTTCGCCGCCCGCAGGCGGCGAAAAAATTAAAATCATTTTTTGCCGCGACCTGTGCGTGGCAAAAAATTCTCTACGCGGAGAGAGTGTGTTTTTGCAGGTTTCACCTGCAAAAACGCGCGGTTCGGAGCGCAGCTTAATTGGCAAAAACCCCCTGCTTTTTGCCAAAATAACCCCCGGCGCGAGAAGAGCTCGCGCCGGGGACGTTTTATAGTGTATAATAGATTCTCGCCGCAAACAGCCGCGCCAGCAGCACAACCGCCTGCTCACATGTCAGCTGTCCGGCCGGCGAAAAGCCGCTTCCTGTGCCGTTGATGAGCCCTGCCGCCGTCGCCAGCGAAACGCCGGGCTTTGCCCACGTGCTGATCTTCGCGCCGTCATTGTAGCGCGCAAGCACGCTTTCATCCGACGCCGCGAAATCGCCGGTCAGCTGCCAGAGTCTCGATAGCACCACCGCCGCCATCTCGCGCGTCAGCGTGCCCTCGGCGTTGAAGTTTCCCTGGCTGTCTCCAACCATCAGCCCCAGCGACGCGACCGCCGCCTGCGGCGCGCTGAGGTCTACCGAAAGACCAAGGCCATAGGCCGTGTTGGCAAGCAGCCGCGCAAACTGCCCTCTTGTAATCGCCGCGCTAGTGTTGATGCTCGCGCCCGCCTCAATGCCCCAGGTTCTTGCCGTGTTCATCGCCGTCTCCGCCCAGTCGGATACCGCGCCCGTCTGCGTCCCGCTCCCAAGCACATCCGCCGCCGAACGGAGCATTCCGTCCATGCTGCCCGCCGCCGCGCTCAGAGGCGCCGACGGCAGCGCGCCGTTGGATGCCTCGCGCTCATCGTCCATCCGCTCATCTGCACTCGGCGTCTGCGCCTGCGGCAGATCTCCATTCGACGCGCGCAGCGTATAGAACGTGTAGCAGCTATTGCTGTAGGAAATCGTGCGGTTCACGCCCGCCTGTCCGTTCCAGATCCAGTTCTGCTCAATCAGTGTGATTGTATCGGCCGCGGGGTCTGCCTGCTTGCACATAACATAATGCCCGCCATACGTGCCGCGCTCGGCCGCCGAAGCGTAGCCGACATCGCCGGGCTGCGGCGTGCTGGTCGGCTCGAACCAGTATTCATTCGTGTTTGTCACGCGGATATCATGTCCAGTTGCCTGCACCGTCAGACCATAGCGCTCGCGGTAATAGCGCTGCACATATTCCAGACAATCCGGAGACGAGATCGTCAGATTGTAGATCGCATCCACGCCGTCCATCGAGTCGGCTGCAAAGCCGTCGGAGGTAATTGCCACATAATCGGTATGTAAACTCGCTTCTGCTGCCAGCGCTGCACCGGACAGGCTCATTGCGCACACTGCCGCCGCCAGAAACGCACACAGACGTCTTTTCATAACTTGATCGTCCCTTTCATGGTACTATACCGTTATATTGTAACCTTTTGTAATAACTTTGTCAATCCGTATCTTTCCCCGCGCCTTTACCGCCCCTTGCACCATGTGCTATACTATAAAAAGCGCCGCTGAACCCTCTTTTGCTTTCAGCAGCCGCTTCTTAGAAATGCTTTTTATCAACGGAGGTCTTCTCTTGAAGAACTACTTTTCTCTTTCCATGCCCCAGCGCGAGATCAACCAGATCAGCGCCCTCGGCCTTGCGCACTGCGGCGACGCCGTCTTTGAGCTTCTGGTACGGAGCTACCTCTGCGACAGCGGAAAATTAACCACCAAACAGCTCCACCGCGCAACCGTCTCCTACGTCTGCGCGCCCGCGCAGGCCGCGCGGGTTGACCGGATGCTCCCGCTTCTGACCGAAGACGAGCTTTCCCAGTACAAGCGCGGCCGCAACGCGCACGTGAACATGATTCCCAAAAACGCCACCCACGAGCAGTATTCCAAGGCCACGGGCCTGGAGTGCCTGTTCGGCGCATTATATCTGGCAGGCCGGCTCGAGCGGATCAACGAGCTGTTCTGCCTGACGATGGAGGACGAAGATCATGCCGATTGACGCCGTCTTTTTAACAAGCCTTTGCGATGAGCTTCAGCAATCGCTCCTCGGCTGCCGCGTCGATAAGGTCCAGCAGCCCGAACGCGACACGCTGCTTCTGCAGATGCGCGGCCCGGCCGGCGGCGGAAAGCTCCTGCTCACGGCTTCGCCCAATCACCCGCGCCTGCAGCTGACGACGCTGTCCTATGAAAATCCTGCCCAGCCGCCCATGTTCTGCATGCTCCTTCGAAAGCACCTGACCGGCGGCCGTCTCCTGTCCATCTCCCAGCCGCCCATGGAGCGTCTGGCCGAGCTGACGTTTGACTGCATCGACGAGATGGGCACGCCCTGCCGGAAAAAGCTCATCCTGGAGATCATGGGCCGCAACTCCAATCTGATTCTCACCGGCGCGGACGGCCGCATTTTAGACTGCCTGCGCAGAGTCGATTTCGAAATGTCCGAGCAGCGGCAGGTTCTGCCGGGGCTCTATTACCACCTTCCACCCACGCAGGGAAAGCGCAATCCCTTTGACGCTTCGGAAGATGAGCTCCAGTCGCTGCTAAGCTCTGTCCGGACGCAGAAAATGGCCGACGCCTTCCTTCTTGATACCTTCGGCGGCCTGTCCCCGCTTCTTTGCCGGGAGCTTGCCTTCCGCGTCTTCGGGCAGGTCGACTGCGATGTTTCGGCTCTGACAGATACTGAAAAAGCACAGGCCGCGCAGCGCCTGTTTGCCGCGCTTCAGACGCTTCACACCGGCAAAAAAACGCCGACGGTGCTTCTAAAAGACGAGCGCCCCTGGGATTTTACCTGCGTCCCGATTCTGCAGTACGAGGGTCTTGTCTCGCAGCAGACCGCCCCTTCCTTCTCCGCCCTGCTGGACAGTTTCTATGCCAAGCGCGATTTGCTGGAGCGCACGCGCCAGAAGACGCAGGTTCTGCGCAAAACGCTCACCAATCTTCATAACCGCACGGCAAGAAAGCTTGCCAACCAACAAAAAGAGCTCGAGGCCACTTTTGACCGCGAGCACCTGCGCCGCCTGGGCGATATTGTCACAGCCAACCTGCACGCCATCTCCCGCGGCCAGGCCCGGCTCACCGCCGTCGATTTCTACGATCCTGACATGAAAGAAATCGACATTCCCCTGAACCCCGCCATCTCACCGCAGCAGAACGCGGCCAAATTCTACAAAGACTATCAGAAGGCCAAAACCGCCGAAAAGGTTCTCACCGAGCAGATTGCCAAGGGCGAGACCGAGCTTCAATATCTCTCGAGCGTCCTTGAAGAACTCAGCCGCGCCGAGTCCGAGCGCGATATCCAGGAAATCCGCCAGGAGCTGACCGACGGCGGCTACCTGCGCCAGACGGGGCAGAAAAAGAAAATGAAGCTTCCGCCGACGCGTCCCATGCTCTTCCGCTCGTCCGACGGCTATGAAATTCTCGTTGGCCGCAACAACCGCCAGAACGACCTTTTGACCTGCAAGATGGCCTCCAAGCAGGATATCTGGCTGCACACGCAGAAAATTCACGGCAGCCATGTCATCATCGCCTGCGCCCCCGAGACCCCGCCGGACACAACCGTTACCGAGGCCATGCAGCTTGCCGCCTTCTTCTCGCAGGCGCGCGAGGGCCAGAATGTTCCCGTCGACTATACGCGCGTCAAAAATGTCAAAAAGCCGGCCGGTGCAAAACCGGGCATGGTAATCTACGATCACTATACAACCGCTGTCGTCACACCTGACGCGGCGCTTGTGGAAAAGCTGAAGGAGAAATGAGCATGCAGGACTGGCACGACAAGCACTATTCTTTTTTTCAGAACACCGCCTGTGAATACTTTCCCTGCCACAAAACGAGCCATCCCGAGCGTTTCAACTGCCTGTTCTGCTACTGCCCATTGTATGTGCTGGGCAAAGACTGCGGCGGCAACTTCCGCTACACCGAAAGCGGCATCAAGGACTGCACCGGCTGTATGGTTCCGCACGAAAAGGAAAATTACGGCCGCATTGTCTCGCGCTTTCACGAGCTTTGCATGCGCATGAAGGAACTGGAAGAATAAAACGCACCGCGCCTCAAAGACTAACCTTGAGGTGAAGCGCAATGAAAAAAGATCCGTCCCCCAGACCCTACGAATTCAAGGACCCGAAAATCCCGGAGGTACGCGGCGCCGGCAGCGCGGCGTCCGATATCGTGACGCAGCGCCCCTGCCCGCAGCCACCGTCCGCGGAAACCTGACACCAATCGCCCGCCCTCGCCATAAGATGTCTTGGAGGCCATCCTCCGACATCTTTTTGGGAGGGCACTTTTTATGTGTAATAACAGCGTATACGGCGGTATTGTATTTCCGAACTTCGTCGGAAATTCCTGCTGCAACCCCTGCTGCCGGAACTCCGGTTCCGTCGGCGGCACCTCCGATTCCAATAACCCCAACCGCTGCACCTGTACGTGCACCTGCGGCAGTACTTCCGCCTCCGTTGGCGGAACATCCAGCGGTAATTCCTCCAACACCTCCAGCAGCTGCAGCTCCTGTGGCTGCCGCCGCTGCGGCTGCAATTCCTGCAGTTCGTGCGGCTGCCGCCGCTGCGGGTGCGGCAATTACTCCACAACCTGACATCCGGCGCCTTCAGGCGCCATACATCCCTGTCCCTCCCGCCGCCGGCGCGTCCTTTGCGCCGGCGTTTTCTTGCGCCGCGCCCGGAGGCGCCTCTTTGGATATGACATTTTTCACAAAAATTCCCGCCTACCTTCCCGGTCAGTTTTCCTTGCCAACCGCATCTCTTCATGCTATACTTAGCTTTATCCAGCCGTGAAAGACAGCCCCGCAAACCTACCGTTTTGTCCCTTGCTGTCCGGCTGTATTCTTAGTTTTCCGGAGAGGTGCCGGCCATGAAATCTTTTTTCTGCAAATTGCTGATGCCCTGGACCGCAGCGTTCTGTTTTGGCGCGCCGGACGATTTTTATCAGTTCCTTCTGCGCCGCAACCGCCTTTTAAACACCATCCGCGTCATTTTATTTGCCGTCGCCGCCGTCGCCCTGATGCTCGGCTACGCGCTCGACGGTGGTCCCTGTAATACCGTCGCGCTCATCGCGCTCGTCATTGCGCTCGCCGTGAGCCTGGTCATCATCCAGAACGAAAAGCAACTGCCCAGGGAGTATCAAAAAGACACATGATTCAAACGCTACAAACGCTCTTTTCTTCCGGCGAGGCCACACTCGCGCTGGTCAAAAATGAAGAAATTGTGTTCACGGTCTATGGCCGCGGCATTGCCCCCGCGCTGGAGCTCTATGATCTGCATCCCGCGCTTTTGGAGGGCGCGGATGTATATGATCTGATCGTCGGCAAGGCCGCCGCGTCGCTGTTTCTTCTTGGCGGCGCAAACAGTGTCTACGGCTTTACCATGAGCCGCAAGGCGCGCGATCTTCTGCAGTCCTGCGGCGTCCGCTGTGGCTTTGAGACGCTGACAGACGACATTTTCAACCGCGACGGAACCGGCCTGTGTCCTTTTGAGCAGGCTGTCGCGCCGTTTGACACACCGGCCGATTGCCTCCCCGCCATCCGCCGCACGCTTTCGCTGATGCGCGCCAGAAAATAAGAAAACGCCCCTGCGCACTTCCTGCGCAGGGGCGTGTTTTTTATATATTTTCAAGTGTCAGCTGCATCTGTGCCGGCTCCAGCGCCGCAATTCCTGCCAGCTCGCGCACAGCGGTCGCGCCGCGGGAAATAAGCGCCCGCGCGCCGTCCGTCCCATCGTCAAAGACAAACAACGGGCTGTATCCATGCTGCAGGTTGTCCATACTCCCGCTCCACGTACCGCCCTTGCCGAAGCCCGTCTGCGCAACCAGGGTCTTGTCCCCCATCGCGTGAATCAGCCGGTTTCGCGCCAGCGCCCGCGGCGCGGAAAAGCCGAGTTCAAACCCGTCCTCCGCCGCGTAGAGCGTATGCGCCTGCTCCGGGCAGTAGACAAGCTCCGTCGCCGGAAAGATCAGCGCGCTCCCGCCCGCCGCCTGGCAGGCTTCCTGCGCCGTCCGGTCCGCGCCCGAAGCGCCCCCGGAGCAGAGTGTGTAGCCTTCCTTGGCCGCAAGCGTCCCGGCCTGCCGCGCAAACTGCGCGCCCGGGCGCGCCAGCTGCCGCGAGCCGACCACCGAAACATGCCCTCCGTCCAACAGCGAAAGATCACCCCTGCAGAACAGCGCCGCCGGGCACCTTTGGCCCAGACGCCTGCGGAGCTTTTCCGGGAAGCGCGCATTGAGCCGCGTGATCACCGTCACGCCCGCCCTCCGGGCGGCCAGCAGATAGCTGTCGAGCAGCCGCTCGCGGCCAAGCAGCGCCGCGATGTGCGCCGCCTCGTCCTGACTGTACCCAAGCCGCTGCATATCTTTTGCCGTCAGCTCCCGCAGCGCGTCCTCGTCTCCAAGCCCTGCGGCCCGCGCCCGCTTTGAAAGCTCCTGCATCTGACTTGCGCGCAGCGCGCCTGCCCCGGCGTCGCCCAGCGCGCAGCACAGCATCAGAAGCCCGCGCTCGGCCGGCCTCACCGGAAGCGTCGGCGCGGCTGGGGCTTTTTCTGCCGGATCTCTTCTTCCACCAGCGTGCCGTCCTCCAGGAACTTCACAGGCTGAATCTGATAGTGTGAATATTTTGCAATCTCCGAGAGCTTTGCCTGCTCCGGGAATGTGCCGAGAATCGACACGGCAATGCCCTTTTTCTTGGCGCGGCCAGTTCTTCCGATTCTGTGGATATAATACTCGTTTTCCTCCGGCACATCGAAGTTGATCACGCAGTCTACATCGTCCACGTCAATGCCGCGCGAGGCCACGTCCGTCGCAATCAGCACCGGAAGCTTCCCTTCTTTGAACGTGCGCATCGTCTTTTCGCGCTTCTGCTGCGGAATATCGCCGTGGATGCAGTCGGCCTGGATGCCGAAGCGCTTGAGATCATCGCTCAGCCGCTGGCACATGACCTTCGTGTTGCAGAAGATGATCGTCCGCTCAAGTCCCAGCGTGCGGATCAGGCGGATCGTCGTGTCCACCTTCTCCAGCGGCGGGCAGGTGATGGAATACTGCGTGATATCCGGCCGGTTGTCCACATCCGCCGGAACCGTGATCTCCACCTCGTCGCGCTGATACATCCAGGAGACGGTCATAACCTCCTGTGAAATCGTCGCCGAGAACAATCCGAGATTGCGCCGGTTCTTGACCTTCTCGATGATCTTCGTCACATCGTCAAAAAAGCCCATATCCAGCATCCGGTCCGCCTCATCGAGCACCACCGTCTGCACCTTGTCCAGCCGCAGCGTCTTGCGGTTGTAGTGGTCCATCAGCCGCCCCGGCGTCGCGACTACGATCTGCGGATGCTTTGCAAGCTGCTTGATCTGCTGCTCAATCTTCGCCCCGCCGTAGACCACCGCCACGCGGATGTCCTTGTTATACGTCACCAGCCCGCGCAGCTCGTCGCAGATCTGGATGGCAAGCTCTCTGGTCGGCGCAAGAATCAGCCCCTGCAGATCCTCACTCTGCGCGTCAATGTGCTCAATCATCGGAATGCCGAAGGCAAAGGTCTTGCCCGTTCCGGTCGGCGCTTTGGCAATGACGTCCTTCCACTGCATAAATGGCGGAATCGCTTCGGCCTGGATGCGCGTGGGATAGCCGTAACCCTTCTGCTCGAGCGCCTGCAATACTTCCTTGGATAACCCAAGATCCGCAAAACTCAGATTCTGTTCCATATAACCCATTCCTTTTCGTTTCATCGCTTCATTCGTAGAAAAATCGCAATTTTTTTAATCATAACATATCCTTGTCCGAAATCCAAGACCTCCCGGCCGAAATTCTCAACTTTTCCGCCATCTGATTGACTTGCCGCCCAAACTGCGCTACACTGAAGGCAGCGTCAGTCGGCACGCTTGCAATCTGACGCTACTTTATACGCCGGAGGCTCTCTATGGATTATCGTACCCAGCTTGTCACCTTCTCCCACATTCTTGAACAAAAGGGCTTTGTCAACGGTCTGGAGGGCAACATCTCCATCTTTGACCGCGAAGCGTCCCGCATATATATCACACCCTCGCAGCACATGAAGCTGCTCTTGGACGAGTCCGGCGTCTGCGTGCTGGACGAAGCGGGCAATCAGTTGGAAGGCCGCTTTCCGCGCACCAGCGAGTTCTTTCTCCACCAGGCCATCTACCGCGGCTGCCCGGATGTAAACGCCGTTATCCACAGCCACTGCCCCTATCTCACCGCCTACGCCCTGGCCGGCCGGGATTTTATCATCCCGGAGACCTCCCCGTTTCACAAGGTGTTCAGCCGCTTCGTCTGCCTGCCCTACGGCAAATCCGGCACGCACGACATTCACCGCGGCATTGAAAAGGCGCTCGCTGAGAGCCCCATCTGCCTGCTCGGGTGCCACGGCGTAGTCTGCGCCGCAAAAAATCTTGAGGACGCGACGGGCTATCTGGAGGCCGTCGAGGGCTTTGCCAAGACGCGCTACCTTGCGCAGCATCTTCCCGAATAACACAAAAACCGCAGTGCAGAACCTGCACCGCGGCTTTTTTGAAATAAGGGTCAGCTGTTCTGCCAGATACCCGCCAGCGCCGGGTAGAGCTGATCGTAGCGCGCGCGCAGCTGCCGGTAGGCCGGATAATTTGCCTCCTCGGGCGCAATAACGCTTGCCTGCGCGATGTTCTGCACCGCCTGCCGAAGATCTCTGAACACGCCGATACCGACGCCCGCCGCCGCGGCCGCACCAAGCGTTGCCGCGCTGTCAGAAAGTGTCGTCACATCGTGCAGCCGCACCTCGCACAGATCGGCAATGATCTGCTTCCAGACCTTCGACTTCGCGCCGCCGCCGATGATCCGCACATCGGTAATGTGCTCGTCCTGCTCGCGCATCACGTCCAGAATCTGGCTCAATCCGCAGCCGACGCCCTCCAGCACCGCCCGCAGGAAATGCTCGCGCCGGTGCGCCTGCGTCATGCCGAAAAAGACGCCCTGCGCCCGCTCGTCGCAGACCGGCGAACGCTCGCCCTCCAGATACGGCAGAAAGATCAGGCCCTCCGCGCCCGGTGCAACGTTCGACGCCGCCGCGTCAAAGGCCCGGGGCGAGCCCACTTCAAACAGCTTCTGCGCCCAGTTGACCGCTTTTCCCGCGCAGCGCATGGCGCCAAATACGCAGAAGCTCTCCCCGTCCAGACCGCTGATATGTCCCACGCGTCTTTTCTCGTCAAAAAACGGCGCGCGCCGCTGCCCGGCAATCCATGCCGACGTGTCCAGACTCATATCGTACATGCCGTCTTCGGCAATGCCCGCGCCCACGCTCTCGCATGCGCCGCTGCCGCCGCCAACCGACACCGGAATTCCGGCCCGCAGGCCCAGATGATACGCCGCTTCCTCCGTCAGCCTTCCCGCGATGGAGCAACCGCTCTGCAGCACCGGGAATTTCTCCGCGTCCAGCCCCAGCTGCGCCAGCATATCGTAATCGTAATCGCGCGTGCGCAGATTCAAAAGCCCGCCGCGCGAGGCATCGGAAAAGTCGGTAGAGTTCATGTTTCCTGTCAGCCGGTAGACCAGATAGTCCTTGCACTGCAGGAATTTTTCCGTCTTCTCATAGAGCTCCGGCTGGTTCTCCTTCAGCCACAGCGCCTTGCAGAGCGTCAGCTCCGGCGAGAGGATATTGCCGGAAATGTTATAAAAATAGTCCTGCCCGTAGAGCACGCTCAGCACCTGCGCGCACGCTTCGGCGCGGCTGTCGCGCCGGATCATGGCCGGGCGCAGTGCCTGGCCCTCCGCGTCCATCGGCAGGCAGCCCAACATATGTCCCGAGATGCCAATGGCGTCGACCTGCTTGAGATATTCCGGCACAAGCTCACGCATCATCAGCATCGCGCGCACCGCGCTCATCCACCAGTCCGCCGCGTCCTGCTCACAGCCGCCGCCGGGCAGATAATGGGTCGGATAGGTTGTTGTCACGTTCCTGAGAATGTTGAGCTTTTCGTCGACCAGCGAAGCCTTCAGTCCGCTCGTGCCGATGTCAAATACCAGCAACACGGTATGCAAAGAGAATCACTCCATTATATAAAATCAAATCCGGCCGCGCCTGGCGCGGCGATTTACCGTAATTCTATTGTAGTATAAATTCTCGGAAAAGAAAAGCGGGATTTCTGAAAAATCGCCCCCGCCGCCGATCTTTCCCTTTTGCATAAATATCTCTTGCATAATTCGGAAAACTATACTATAATTTTGGCATATTTTTCAGAAAGGAGC
>CAKUCT010000024.1 GCA_934643765.1 uncultured Oscillospiraceae bacterium | reverse complement strand
GCTTTCCCTGCGACGTGCAGTGAATGGGAAGGCGCGCGCCGACCTCCGAGACAACGCGAAGGCTCGCACGGCTCTCCTCCTCTGCCAGCGTCACAACCGCCGCCCGGTCAAACACTGACAAAAACACCGACTCGCCAAGCTCGGTGCAGATGCGCTGCATATGCGGCCGCGCGATTGACCCGATGTCCCAGGCGTTGGACACGGCGCAGCCGTATTCAAACAGCCGGATGCCAAGCCAGTACCGCCCGTTCGGCGTCTGCTCAATGAGGCCCTGCTCGCGCATGGTGGACAGCAAGCCGTGAATCGTGCTCTTGGGCCAGCCGGTGGCCTGATAGAGCTCTGTCAGCGTAGCAGGTTTTGTCCCCTCCGCCAGCAAATCCAGAAGGCGGATCGCCTTTGCTACAGAATGGATTGTTTTCGGTTCCAGATCTGCCATACTGCGTTCCTCCTCAGGAAATTCTGCATTTCTGTATTTAGTTTATCATGCTTTTCCCCCGCAGGCAAGCTATTTATTCGTTATCGGCGAAAAATATTCGATAATAGCAGATCCCGGCGTGCATCTATCGCAGCAGCGGCATGCTTCCGGTCAGCTGATTGACCTTCTTCTTTGATCCGCAGATCGCGATACCAAGATAGGACAGCGCCTGTTCCGGTGTGTCCGCCATCTTCCGGATAAACTCGTCATAGCCCTTGCAGCCCTGCGCCAGATCCGAAAAATCGACCGCCGTCAGGTCTGAAAATTCCGCCGTATACAGCTTCTCCCGGATGGCCCGGATGCTCTGCGCATTGCCTCTGAGCACCGGCACCGGAAAAGCGATGATCCCCAGGTGCGTCTTGCAACATATCTTCATTTTTTCGCAAAAGCAAAAAACCGGCACGGCTTTTCGCCGTGCCGGTAATCGCATAGGGTATCTGATCTCGTTCTGCCCGCTCCAGGTTACAGAGTCTGCAGCAGCGGGGAGTCCAGAACCTCCTGCAGCGCCGGAACAGAGTCCGCCGCGCCGGGCCGCGTGACGGCAATCGCGCTGGCAACCGTCGCCTGGCGGAGCGTCTGCTCCATCGGAAGCTCCTGCAGGATGCCGCGGACAAAGTAGCCGATGAACGTATCGCCCGCCGCCGTGGTATCCACCGCGTCAACCCGGCACGAGCCGAGGCGGACTGTTCCCTCTTTGCCCTTGTACATGCAGCCGCTCTTGCCCATGGTCAGCATGATGTTCATACCGGGATAGGTTTTGGCCAGCGTGTCTGCAATGTCCTCATAGTCCGTCTTTCCGGAAAGGCCCGCGCCTTCGACCTCGTTGACAATCAGCCACGTGACCGTCTCCAGCGGATACGAGCGCACCTCCGGACCGTAGGGTGCGGCATTGAAAGCGATGCGAAGGCCCTTTTCGTGCGCCTTGCGCATGATATAGGGCATATTGTTGATCTCATTCTGCAGAACCAAAACATCGCCTGCGTCAAAATGCGCCAGAACCTCGTCGACATAGCAGTCCGTCATCTGCCGGTTCGTGCCGCCGTAGAGAATGATGCAGTTTTGGCCGCCCTCATCGACCTGAATGATCGCGTGGCCGTTCGGCCCCTGGCCCAGCTGCATAAGGCTTGTATCCACACCGGCGGCGTTCATTTTATCCAGCAGAAACTGCCCCTCTTTGCCGTAGAGTCCCGCGTGGTAGACCTCCGCGCCCGCTCTTGCCAGGGCAATCGACTGGTTCAGGCCCTTGCCGCCGCAGCCGGTTACCAGCTGCTTGCAGGGCGCCGTCTCGCCGGGGCGGATAAAGTGCTCCATCTGATAGACATAGTCAATATTCACCGAACCGAAATTCAGAACTTTCATAGCTGTGCTCCTTTTTTATAAGTAGTTTTACTATACCACAGTGTTTTCCCCCGCGTCAATCATGTCTTCCACTGGCGCTGCACCGCAGCGCTTGCGCTTTTTGGAAAATATCGTATAATAGAAACAGTATCCACCATTTCTGACGAACGGGGGAATCTTTTATGGTAAGGAAGTTTCTGACTCTGGTACTGGCGCTGCTGCTCGTGTGCTCGCTGGCCGTCCCGGCCTTCGCCGCAAGCGCGGAGCAGCAGGAGGCCGCCGCATCTCTTTATGAAACCGGCGGACTGTTCCAGGGCACGGGCTATGACGCAGCCGGGCAGCCGGTCTTCGATCTGGATCGCGCGCCGACGCGCTTTGAGGCCATCACAATGCTTGTGCGTCTGCTCGGAAAAGAAGCGGAGGCAAAGCAGGGCGCCTGGCAGACGCCTTTTACCGATCTTGCCGTCTGGGCCGCGCCCTATGCCGGCTACGCATATACAAACGGCCTGACCTCGGGCATCAGCGAATCCACCTTCGGCGGGAATGCGACCGTCACCTGCTCGCAGTATCTCACGTTTGTTCTGCGCGCGCTGGGCTATGAGAGCGGCACGGATTTCCAGTGGGATAAGGCCTGGGCGCTTTCTGACAAGCTGGGGCTGACCGACGGACGGTACAGCGCAGAAACGAAACAATTCACGCGCGGCGACGCAGCGCTTGTGTCTTACCGTGCGCTTTTCCTGGCGCCGAAGGGCGAGAGCGTAACGCTCGGTGAAAAAATTCTCGGGGTAAAGCTCCCGGAACCCTCCGCCAAGTTTACCCAGGCTCTGCAGAGCGCCTCGTCCGCACACAAAAAGGAGCTGCTGGCAAGTGACGCATTCTCGGACCTGCGCGCGTACTGCGCGGACGATACCAGCCTGGCTTCCATCACCGACGAGGAGCTTTCCCTCTTCCGGAACGCTTCGAATGGCCATGCGTGGATCACAGCCGACGAAGGCCGCGCAGATGTGGAGTATCTGTTTCACATCCTCAAAAGCGCCTATGGCGCATACAACTATTTTGGAGACAGCGCCTTTGAACAGGCCAAGGCCACTGTTCTGGACTGGCTTTCCACCGGCAAAACGTTCCGTCAGGCAGACTTCGGAGAACAGCTCGCGCAGGCGCTCGGTTTTGTGCGCGACGGACACTTTGTTGTCTACCGGCGTGCCAATGAGGACGCGCTCCGGTATGAATATTTCTACTGCCAGAACCAGAACTTCCGGCAGGACAACACCGGCTTTTACAGGCGTATCAACGGCGAAAAATATTACTTTACTTCCTTCAGCGACGCGCGTGTCACGCTCCGGCAGACGCTCACGCCGGACGGCGAGCTGGTCTATGCACCGGTTCTGTTCTGCCCGGTGGGCGAAATGGCGCCCTGCACCGTGACGCTCCAGGCCGCGAACGGCAAGACCGTCACGCAGAACATTTCCTGGACACTCAGCGAATCCTACCTCCCGCACGGCAGCCAGGCACCCGATATGCGCGCACTCTCGGAAAACGGAATCATGTACATTTCCGTCCGCTCCTTCAATCCGGCCGACGGCGACCACGCGCTCTATGTGAACTCCGCCGCAGCCGCGCGTAAAAGCAAGCTCGTCATCTACGACCTTCGCTCCAATGACGGCGGCAACAGCGACTACCCCTATGCCTGGACACAGGGTTTCACCGGAAAAGCGCCGGATCTCAAAGGTGTATCTGCAACGCGTGTCAGCGCGCTGAGCAGGCTCACCGGGCGCGCAGGCAGCCAGGACAAGGACGGTACGTTCCGTATCTCTCAATCCTCCGGCAGCTGGATTCCAAACGACGTTCCGGTCATCATCCTCATGGACGACAAATGCGGCTCGGCGGGTGAAAGCGCGTTGCTGTACGCCAGGACCATGGACAATGTCATCGTCATCGGCAGCAATTCCAGAGGCTGCAAGATCTGCGGCAATCAGCTCGGCAGCCGTCTTCCGAACAGCGGTCTTCCTGTAACGTTTGGTGTGTCGCTCAATTTGGTAAACACAGCAGAAAACAACGACTACAGAGGCTGCGAGCCAGACGTCTGGTGCAACCCAAAGACGGCGCTGGCCGCTGCGCTCAACATGCTCGAGCGCTACAATCTGACCGACGCTTCTACGGTGTCCGCGCTCAAAACGCAGCTTGCGCCCGTTCTGGCGCAGGAACAGTCGTAATTTTTTATCATACCAAACGCGGCCTGCCGGGAACCCGGCAGGCCGCACGCTTCTTTCAGATTTCAGATATTCTTTCGGTATTCCTTTGGCAACAAGCCAAAATACTCCTTGAAGGCCGCGGTAAACTTGCTCTGGCTCTCATAGCCGACGGCCCGCGCAATCTCTGCAACAGACCCCTCCGTCTCGCGCAGCAGCTGCGCCGCCTTTCCCATGCGGTGCTCCTTCATATGCGCGGCAAGCGACGTGCCGTAAACCGATTTGAACACCGCCTTGAGCGTCGTGGGGTTCATCAGGTACTGCCGTGAAAGCTCCTCGATCGTCACGCGCGTATCCAGATTTTCCGTCAGATACGCGTGCACCTCGTGCACAACGCGCACCTGCTCTGTGGAATAGGTTTCCGTCTGCGGTTCCTCCAGCCCCCGCTGCCCGAGCCATAAAAGAAGCGCCTGCGCGCCAAGCCGGCGCCAGCTCTGCGAAACCGGAACATTCCGCTCATAAAAGAAATCCAAAATGGAGGCAAGTTCTCCTTCTGCCGCAAACTTCGTCATGTGCTCCTGCGCGCAGTAAAGATCATACAGCCGCTCGCCCGTGACATCCGCGCCCAGAAGACACTCCGGCGGCTGCTCGGTGAACTTTTTCAGCTCCACCCGCAGCAAAAAGCCCGCAAAACCGTCGTCCGGCTCGATCGTGCCATCCAAAAACCGTTCTTCTTTCCAGACGGCAAGCTCCCCCGCGCGGAGGCTCTGCGTCCGGCCCTCCTGCGCGCAGAAGCGCAGGCTCCCCCGGCGGCAGACATATATGCGCAGCGCGCCCGCTGCTTCCTTGGCCGCCGCGCGGGCCGCCTCCGGCAGATAGAACAGATGCACGCCGGAAAACAGACAGATTCCCTCTTTCTCCTGCGGCACTGCCAGACAGTCCCGGCAGCACGCGCACGTGCAAAGCTTATGCTCCATTGTGGTGCGCCTCCTCCGGGCAGGCAATCTCCATAACCCGCTCGATCATCTGGTGCAGAAGTCTTGCCTGCGCGTTGTCGCTTGCGCGATAGTAGACCTCTCTTCCCTCGCGGCGCGAGACAATCAGCCCGCTGTTTCTGAGCGCGCGCAGATGGTGCGAGACCGCGGGGCTCGACATCTCCATCATCGCCGAGATATTGACCACGCACGCCTCACAGTGGCACAGCAGCCAGAAAATTCGCACGCGCGTAGGATCTCCCAACTGGCGGAACACGTCCGCGATCGTCTGAAACTTATCCGTTTTTGCCAGCTCCCGGCAGATACCCGGCAGCTGGTCCTCCTGACCGTGATGGTGCGGCAAATGCAGATCTTCCATACTTCCTCCTCCGTTTTCGCCCGATCGGAAAAGCTTTTCGCCTCTTTGGACGCATCGGCCCAGAGCGGCTTGACTTCTCCCGTCAGCACGATTATACTACGGCCATAAGAATTAAACAAGTGCTTAATGTTTTAAGGATTCTCTGAATCCGTCCGCTCTTGTTGACAGCTTCAGACTTTCCTTGCATCGCCAGAAAAGGAGATACTACCATGAAAAAGACCTATGCAATCGAAGTTGACTGCGCCAACTGCGCAAACCTGATGGAAGAAGCCGCCAACAAAACAGAAGGTGTTGCCAAGGCTACCGTCAATTTTATGACCCAGAAGATGATCGTTGAGTTCACCGAGGGCGCGGATGCCAAGAGCGTGATGAAGGACGTTCTGAATGCCTGCAAGAAGGTTGAGCCCGACTGCGAAATTGAGCTGTAAGAAAAAATCGTAAGCTTGCGCCCCGGATCGGGGCGCAGCTTTTGGTCGAACAATTAAACACTCGCTTAATATTAAAAAAGGAGTTGTCCCTCCATGAATAAGAAACAGAAAAAGATGCTCACGCGCATCATCATCTGCGCCGTGATGCTCATCGCGCTGCAGTTCCTTCCGGTGACAGGCCTTGTTCGCTTCGGGCTTTACCTGGCGGCCTATCTTGTCATCGGCTATGACATTCTCAAAAAGGCCGGCAATGGCATTGGCAACGGCCGCGTGTTCGATGAGAACTTCCTGATGGCCGTCGCCACCATCGGCGCGTTCGCCCTGGCGATCTACGAAAAAAGCGGAGACTACAATGAGGCCATCGCCGTTATGCTGTTCTATCAGGTGGGCGAGCTCTTCCAGAGCTACGCCGTCGGCAAGAGCCGCAGAAATATCTCCGCCCTAATGGATATCCGCCCGGACTATGCCAACATCGAAACGGACGGCCAGCTGGAGAAGGTCGACCCGGACGAGGTGTCCGTCGGCTCGATCATCGTCGTCCAGCCGGGTGAAAAGGTGCCGATTGACGGCGTGATTGTCGAAGGCACATCGTCTCTCAACACCAGCGCCCTGACCGGTGAGAGTCTTCCCAGAGACGCCAAGGAAGGCGACGAGATCATCAGCGGCTGCATCAACATGACAGGCGTTCTGAAAATCCGCACCACGAAGGAATTCGGCGAGTCCACGGTATCGAAAATCCTCGAGCTTGTGGAAAACTCCAGCTCCAGAAAGTCCCGCTCGGAAGACTTTATCGCAAAGTTTGCCCGCATCTACACCCCCGCCGTCTGCTACAGCGCCCTGGCGCTGGCCATCGTTCCGCCGGTTGTGCGCCTGATCTCGGGCAGCAGCGCCGAATGGGAGCAGTGGATTTACAGAGCCCTTACCTTCCTCGTTACCAGCTGCCCGTGCGCGCTGGTGGTCAGCATCCCTTTGAGCTTCTTCGCCGGCATCGGCGGAGCCAGCAAGGAGGGCATCTTGATCAAGGGCTCGAACTATCTTGAGACGCTTTCCCAGGTCAAGACCGTCGTCTTTGATAAGACCGGCACGCTGACGCAGGGCGTCTTTGAGGTCAGCGCCGTCCATCACAGTCCCATCGACCAGGCGCAGCTTCTGGAATATGCCGCGCTGGCTGAGTGCGCCTCGTCTCACCCCATCAGCAAGAGTCTGCAAAGAGCCTACGGCAAGGAGCTTGACCGCAGCCGCGTCACGGATATTGAAGAAATCAGCGGCCACGGCATCACCGCCACCGTCGACGGCCACCACATTGCCGCCGGCAACAGCAAGCTCATGCAAAAGCTCGGCCTGGAATACATCGACTGCCACAGCGTCGGCACCATCATCCACATGGCCGTCGACCGCCAGTACGCAGGCCATATTGTCATCTCCGATCTTGTAAAGCCCAACGCGAAAAAGGCCATTGAGCAGCTGCACCGCGCAGGCGTCACAAAGACCGTCATGCTGACCGGCGACGCCAAAAAGGTCGCGGAATCCGTCGCGAAAGAGCTCGGCGTGGACGAGGTCTACTCCGATCTGCTGCCCGCCGATAAGGTAGAAAAGGTTGAGGCGCTTCTTGCCAAACAGTCCGGCAAGGCAAAGCTCGCCTTCGTCGGCGACGGCATCAACGACGCGCCCGTTCTCTCCCGCGCCGACATCGGCATCGCCATGGGCGCCATGGGGAGTGACGCCGCCATTGAAGCGGCCGATATCGTTCTGATGGATGATGAGCCGCTGCAGATCGCCAAGTCCATCAAAATCTCCCGCAAGTGCATCGGCATCGTCTACCAGAACATCGTCTTCGCCCTCGTTGTGAAGTTTGCCTGCCTCGCGCTCGTCGCGTTCGGCGTTGCGAACATGTGGGCCGCGATCTTTGCAGACGTCGGCGTCATGGTTCTGGCCGTGCTCAACGCCATCCGCGCGCTGCGCGTGCATAACCTGTAAAAGCGCCGCCGCTTTTCCGCATCCCGCCTGCCGCCCGGCCGTGATCGGCCTGGCGGCAGTTTTCCTCTGTTTTCCAAGGAAGCTTTTGGTTTATTCGTCCTTTTATGTCATACTTTGTCGATTTTATACTGTGATAGCATATGATGGAGACGTCTTTTTTGAAAGGTGGTCTCCGGAGTATGACAAACACAGAGCTGATGATCTATACGATTCTCGGCCCAACGCGGCACAACACCCTGCCGCTCAGTTACGCGATTGACTTGGCCATCGAGCTTCTGTTCACAAAGAACATTGCCATGGACGACATCTGCGTCACAAAGGATCTCTATCGTCCCGTGGCGCATCAGCTGGGCAAATCGGTCAGCGCAACCAGCCGCCAGATTGTCCGCCTTTCCAATCTCTGCTGGGACGCGATCCGCGACAGCGGCGAAGTCGAACGCTACATCGGAAAGCCCATCCGTGATCTGCATGCGCCAAATGAGATGATTTTCTATTTCGCGTTTCTGCTGCATTTCGGACGGCCATTCTTTCAGGTGGTTCAGCGGCAGCCGGAACTTTTATTCTAAGTGTTCCAGCGGCAAGCCTCTGGGAACACTTAGAATATTGTCAAAAAATCAAAGATTTTTTGACAATGGGAATGCACCTCGCTGCGCGTATAAATTTTGCGCGCAGCGCAAAATTTCCACACTGGCGAGGCGAGCAGTATTTTTCCGGTCGGCGGAGCCGCCGGATAAAATGATTTCAATTTATTCGCCGTCTGCGGCGGAGCGTGGGGTATGGCGCTTTTCGCGGCAAGCCACCGTTTTTCGTCATTGTTCACAATTTTCTGGAGATTATCCAGGAAATATCCTATGCTCGTGCCCCTTGACTTCACGCATTTAAAGCAGTATACTGCAAAAGTAGTCAAAACCCACGCCAAACAGGCGGGAAGGAGCTCAGCCATGGCCGGTAAGAAACTGTACTTTATCGGCGCGGCACGATTTTATTCGGGCCGCTATTTTGTCATGCCTGTTGTTCCGTCCTGATTCGCGTCACGTTTTGTTGCAAAGCTTCGTAGGCAAAACGGTCTCGCCCATCCGGACGAGGCCGTTTTAATTTTTGGAATGCGCCGCAAACCGGAGCATTCCGCAGCAAAAAGGAGAAATGAAATTATGAAAAAGCTGCTTGCCCTGCTGCTGTGCGCCGTGCTCTGCCTGAGCCTGGCTGCCTGCGCCCAGAAAACCGACACTCCCGCCGCTTCCACGGATGCTTCCACCGAAGCTCCCGCCGAAACGGCTGAACCCACTGATACCTCCGACGCTTCTGAAGAAGCCACTGAGGAGCCCGCTGCCGATGCCCAGCAGTATGTTGTCGGCATCTGCCAGCTCGTCCAGCATGACGCGCTCGACGCTGCTACCAACGGCTTTATGGACGCGCTCAATGAAGCGCTGCCCGGTCAGGTCACGTTCGATCTGAAGAACGCCTCCAACGACATTCCCACCTGCGGCACGATTGTCACCGGCTTTGTCGCGAGCAACGTTGATCTGATTCTCGCCAACGCAACGCCCGCCCTGCAGGCCGCTTCCACCGCAACGCAGACCATCCCCATCCTCGGCACCGCTGTTACCGAGTACGGTGTTGCACTTGACATTGCCGACTTCAACGGCACTGTCGGCGGCAACATCTCCGGCACATCCGATCTGGCTCCGCTCGATCAGCAGGCCCAGATGCTCATGGAGCTCCTGCCCGATGCAAAGACCGTCGGCATTCTCTACTGCTCCGCAGAAGCAAACTCCGTCTATCAGGCAAACGTTGTAAAGGCTGCGCTGGAAGAGGCCGGTGTGACCGTCAACGTCTACACTTTCGCTGACTCCAACGATGTCGCCACCGTCACGCAGACCGCCTGCGACGACTGCGACGCGCTGTACATCCCGACCGACAACACCGCCGCTTCTTGCACCGAAGCCATTAACAACGTTGCAGAGCCCGCCGGCGTTCCCATCGTTACCGGTGAGGAAGGCATCTGCAAGGGCTGCGGCATTGCAACGCTCTCTATCGACTACTATGAGCTCGGCCGCACGACCGGCGCTATGGCCGCCAAGATTCTGACCGGCGAGTCCGATGTCTCCGAAATGCCGATCGAATACTACCAGAACCCTGTCAAGAAGTACGACGCAGCACGCTGCGAGACCCTTGGCATCACTGTTCCGTCCGATTACGTTGCAATCGGCTGATCCGGAACCAATCTGAAAGGAGATAAGCCCCAATGGAGCTTCTGAACTACCTGTCTTCGCTGAGCATTCCGAATCTACTCTCCCGCATGCCCGCCGCTGCTGCGCAGGGCATCATCTGGGGCATTATGGCGCTGGGCGTGTATATCACGTTCCGTCTGCTCAATGTCTCTGACCTGACGGTCGACGGATCGTTTGCCACCGGCGGAGCCGTCACGGTTATGCTGCTCCTGCGGGGCCTTCCCGCCTGGGCGGCGCTGCTGATTGCCGTGCTGGTCGGCATTCTGACCGGCCTTTGCACGGGCCTGCTTCACACAAAGTTCGGCATTCCTGCGATTCTCGCCGGCATCCTGACGCAGTTCGCCCTGTATTCCATCAACCTGCGCATCATGGGCAAGGCCAACCAGACGGCCAGCATCAAAAACTTCGGCGTGTTCTGGGAAACAAACGGCAAGGGCTTTCTGCTCTCGTCGCTGTATGTGCCGCAGGCCCTGATTGTCGGCCTGTTTCTCTCGGCGGCGCTGATTGCGCTTCTTTACTGGTACTTCGGCACCGAGCAGGGAAGCGCCATGCGCGCCACAGGTGCTAATCCCTCCATGAGCCGCGCGCAGGGCATCAACATCAACAACATGAAACTGCTCGGCCTGGCGCTTGCAAACGGCATGGTCGCCTTGGCAGGCGGTCTGATGACCCAATTTCAGGGCACAGCGGACGTCTCGATGGGCCGCGGCGCGATCGTCATCGGCCTTGCCGCCATCATCATCGGCGAGGTTCTGTGCGACGCCGTTTTCCGCAAGGGCTGCAATTTTGCTGTCCGGCTGATGTTCGTCGTCTTCGGCGGCGTTGTGTACTACGCGGTCATGGTGCTCATCCTCTGGCTCAAGCTCGACCCGAACGATCTCAAGCTCTTCACCGCCCTGATCGTCGCGATCTTCCTGGCTGTTCCTTATTTACGTGAACAGAGAAGAAGCTCGTTTGCCAAGAGCGCAAAAGGAGGCAGCCGTCATGCTTGAACTTAAATCCATCTCGAAGACCTTCCACCCCGGCACCATTCACGCCAAGCGCGCGCTGCAGGATCTGAGCCTGACGCTCTCTGACGGCGATTTTGTCACCGTCATCGGCGGCAACGGCGCAGGCAAATCCACGCTTCTCAACGCCATCGCAGGCGTCTGGCCGGTTGACTCCGGCTCCATCGTGATTGACGGCACCGACGTCACCGCGCTTCCCGAGTACAAGCGCGCGGCTTTCATCGGCAGAGTCTTTCAGGACCCGATGCTCGGCACGGCGCCGAACATGCAGATCGAAGAGAACCTCGCTCTGGCCGCCCGCCGCGGCAAAAAGCGCACGCTTCGCTGGGGCATCACCAAGCAGGAACGCGAGGAGTTCCGCGTCCGGCTGCAGTCGCTCGGCCTGGGACTTGACAAGCGGATGACCGACAAGGTTGGCCTGCTCTCCGGCGGCCAGCGGCAGGCGCTGACGCTTCTGATGGCGTCGCTGCAAAAGCCAAAGCTGCTGCTGCTCGACGAGCACACCGCAGCGCTTGACCCGGCGACAGCCGCGAAGGTACTGGAGCTGTCTGATAAAATCGTGGAAGAAAACGGCCTGACGGCCCTGATGATCACCCACAACATGAAAGACGCGATCATCCACGGCAACCGTCTGATTATGATGAACGAGGGCCGGATCATCCTCGACATTTCCGGCGAAGAAAAGAAAAAGCTCACAAAACAGGATCTGCTCGACCGCTTTGCCGCGCTGGCCGGACAGCAGGAGGAGACGGACGCCGTCCTTCTGAGCTGATTTTACTCAATTCAAAACCGCAAGCCGCCTGTCAGGACTTGACAGGCGGCTTTTATCAGCGGAAAAACAGGCGTTTAAGCGCATGCGCTGTCGGTCAGGACTTGACAGTCGGCATATTTTTTGTTATAAGATATTTAGCAATGCTAAGTATTTGATTCTGCGAGGTGGTTCTATGGAAGACCGGTTCCTGCAGCAGCTGAAAAAGGGCGTTCTGGAAATGCTGGTGCTGCAGACCATCTGCGAGCAGCCGGGCTACGGCTATGAGCTTCTGCTGCGCCTGCGCCAGCGCTCCGGCGGCCTGTTTACGCTCAAGGAGGGGACGCTCTACCCGATTCTCTACCGGCTGGAGGACAGCGGAATGATTGCCTCCGGCTGGCTGGCCCCGGAGGGCCGCGCCGCGCCCAAAAAGATCTATTCCGCCACCGAGCAGGGTCTGGCCGAAAGCCGCCGCCAGCGGCAGCTCTGGTGTTCATTTTCCCGGACCGTCGAGCAATTTTATGAAGGAGGTTCTTCCGATGTCTGACCAGCATTCCAAAATCCGGCGCTATCTGCGCGCCGTGCGCCGCCGTCTGCCGCTTCCCGCTGCCTATCGAAAGCGCGTGATGGAGGATTTAGAAAGCTCCATCGCCTCGCGCCGCGAATCCGGCCAGAGTGACGATGAAATTCTCGCCGCGCTCGGCGCGCCTGCGCAGGCTGCCGCCGATCTGTGCGAAGGACTGCAGGACAAGGTGCTGCGCAAGAGCCCCTGGCGTTTTTTGTGCCTGGCCGCCGCGATTGCCGCGGCGCTGGTGCTGCTGTCCGGGAACCTCGCGGAGTTGCTGCTTTGGCCGGTCAACCACAATGTCGGCGTCATCGGCGGCGCAGACGGCCCGACGGCCATTTTCATCTCTTCGACGCAGAGCTCTATGCAGACGCAGCGGCTGATTGCCGCGCTTGTCCTTATCGCAGGCAGCGTCGGATATATCCTGCTGCGCCGGTGCAGGCCCAAAGGCCAACATGATAAATAAGAAAGCCGCCCGCCAAATACTTGGCGGGCGGCACTTTTTTATAACGCGATAACTTACTTCTGGCTCTTGGAGTCGACAACTCCCTTGAGGATCGCCGCGAATGCGTCCAGGCTCATCGCGCCCAGATCGCCGTCTGCGCGGTGGCGCGGGGAAACTGTACCGTTTTCGATATCGCGGTCGCCGACAACCAGCATATACGGAATTTTTTCCATCTGACCGTCGCGGATCTTCTTACCAATCTTTTCGCTGCGGGTATCAACCGTCACGCGATAGCCCTGCGCGGTAAGTTTTGCAGCCTGCTCCTTGCAGTAATCAACCGCACGGTCCGTAACCGGCAGGAAGCGGACCTGCTCCGGCGCCATCCATGTCGGCAGCGCGCCTGCGTAGGTCTCGATCAGGTAGGCAAGCGTCCGCTCGTAGCAGCCGAGGCTCGTTCTGTGGATGATGTACGGCAGCTTCTTTTCGCCGTTTTCATCGGTGTAGTACATGCCGAAGCGCTCCGCCAGCAGCATGTCGATCTGAATCGTGACAAGGGTATCTTCCTTACCGTAGACGTTCTTATACTGAATGTCAAGCTTCGGGCCATAGAATGCAGCCTCGTCAATGCCGACGTCGTACTTCACATCCAGGTCGTCCAGAATCTTCGCCATAACGCTCTGCGCATGGTCCCACTGCTCCTTGGTGCCCTCATACTTGTTCTTGGGGTTCGCTGGATCCCACTGCGAGAAGCGGAACGTGCACTTATCCAGCAGCCCCACCGTGCCCAGGCAGTACTTGGCCAGATCCAGGCAATCACGGAACTCGTCTTCGAGCTGATCCGGGCGGAGAATCAGATGGCCCTCAGAGATTGTGAACTGACGCACACGAATCAGGCCGTGCATTTCACCGGAGTCCTCGTTGCGGAACAGCGTCGACGTCTCGCCCAGACGCATCGGAAGATCGCGGTAGCTTCTGCCGCGGTTCAGGAACACCTGATACTGGAACGGGCAGGTCATCGGGCGCAGCGCGAAGCACTCTTTCGTTTCGTCCTGCGGATCGCCCAGAACGAACATGCCGTCAAGATAATGATCCCAGTGACCGGAGATCTTATAGAGGTCGCGCTTCGCCATCAGTGGCGTCTTGGTAAGCAGATATCCATGCGCCTGCTCCACGTCCTCAACCCAGCGCTGCAGCAGCTGAATGACGCGCGCGCCCTTCGGCAGCAGAATCGGCAGACCCTGGCCGATGCAGTCAACCGTTGTGAAGTATTCCAGTTCACGGCCGAGCTTATTGTGGTCGCGCTTGAGCGCCTCTGCCTGCTGGGCCAGATACTCGTCAAGATCGTCCTTCTTCGGGAAGGCGACGGCGTAGATTCTCTGCAGCATCTTGCGCTTGGAGTCGCCGCGCCAGTATGCGCCGCAGCACTGCGTCAGCTTGATGGCGTTGCCCTTGATGCGGCCGGTGGAGTCCAGGTGGGGGCCGGCGCAGAGGTCGGTAAACTCGCCCTGGGTGTAGAACGAAATGTGTGCGTCTTCGGGAAGATCGTTGATAAGCTCAACCTTATAGGGCTCCTGCTTCTCTTCCATATACTTGATGGCTTCCTCGCGCGGCAGCTCAAAGCGCTCAAGCTTCAGCTTTTCCTTGCAGATCTTGCGCATCTCCGCTTCGATCGCGTCCAGATGCTCCTGGGTGAAGTTGAACGGGGCGTCGAAGTCATAATAGAAGCCGTTGTCGATCGACGGGCCGATGGCGAGCTTGACCTCCGGATACAGGCGCTTGACGGCCTGCGCCATCAC
>CAKUCT010000023.1 GCA_934643765.1 uncultured Oscillospiraceae bacterium | reverse complement strand
GTGGTGCTGCTGGTGATTCTGATCATCAACCTGGTGCTCACGCCGCTGCTGCTGGACACCCAGGTCACAGAAGTCGATTACGGCACGTTCATGTCCATGATCGAAAGCAAGAACATCGGCAAGGTCCAGGTTGAAAATCAGCAGATTGTCTTTACCGATAAGGACGGCAACGCCTATCAGACAAACGTGATGGACGACCCCACGCTGACTGAGCGTCTGTATGAATCGGGCGCAACGTTCTCCAAGGACGTCGACACATCCACATCCCCCTGGCTCAGCATGCTCATTACGGGGCTTCTGCCGATGGTTATCTTCATTGCCCTTGGCCAGTACATGGCGCGCAAGCTGCGCGACCAGATGGGCGGCAAGGACTCTTTGATGTTCGGCGGCGCGGGAAAATCCGGCGCAAAGGTCTACGTCCAGTCCACCCAGGGCATTCACTTCTCGGATGTCGCGGGCGAGGACGAGGCAAAGGAGTCGCTCGCTGAAATCGTCGACTATCTTCATAATCCGCAGAAATACACCGACGTCGGCGCGTCGATGCCGAAGGGCGTTCTGCTTGTCGGCCCTCCGGGAACCGGCAAGACGATGCTTGCAAAGGCTGTGGCCGGCGAATCGAATGTGCCGTTCTTCTCCATCTCCGGTTCCGAGTTCGTAGAAATGTTCGTCGGCATGGGCGCAAGCAAAGTGCGTGACCTTTTCAAGCAGGCCAAGGAAAAAGCGCCCTGCATTGTCTTCATCGACGAAATTGACGCCATCGGCAAAAAGCGTGACAATCAGCTCTCCAGCAACGACGAGCGCGAGCAGACCCTGAACCAGCTGCTGACCGAAATGGATGGCTTTGAGGAAAACAACGGCGTCATCATTCTTGCCGCAACAAACCGCCCCGAGTCGCTTGACCCGGCGCTGACGCGACCCGGCCGCTTTGACCGGCGTGTTCCCGTTGAGCTTCCCGATCTTGCCGGACGTGAGGCCATTTTGAAAGTGCACGCACGCAAGATCAAAACGAGCGACGATGTGAACTTCCACACGATCGCGCGTATGGCCTCCGGCGCATCGGGCGCGGAGCTCGCGAACATGATCAACGAAGCCGCGCTGCGCGCGGTTCGCAACAACCGCCAGGTTGTAACCCAGGCCGATTTGGAAGAGAGTATTGAGGTCGTCATCGCGGGCTATCAGAAAAAGAACGCGGTGCTGTCCGACAAAGAAAAGAAGACCGTCGCCTACCACGAAATCGGCCACGCTCTGGTCGCCGCAATGCAGACACATTCGGCGCCTGTTCAGAAAATCACGATCATCCCCAGGACCTCCGGCGCGCTTGGCTATACGATGCAGGTTGAGACCGGCGATAAGTACCTGATGTCAAAAGACGAGCTGGCAAATAAGATCTGCACCTACACCGGCGGCAGAGCTGCAGAAGAGGTCGTCTTCGGCGAGATTACGACGGGCGCTTCGAACGACATTGAGCAGGCCACGAAGTTGGCAAGAGCCATGATTACACGCTACGGCATGAGTGAGGAGTTTGACATGGTCGCCCTCGAGACAGTCAACAATCAGTATCTTGGCGGCGATACGTCCCTTGCCTGCTCGGCAGCCACGCAGCAGGAGATCGACAAGATGGTCGTCTCGCTTGTGAAAAAAGAGCACGAAAAGGCTATCAAAATCCTACAGGACAACCGCAAGGCCCTTGACGCGCTGGCAAAGTACCTCTATGAGAAGGAAACAATCACCGGCGAAGAGTTCATGGATGTTTTAAAGAAGGAAACGGAGGCAGAAAAACAATGAGACAGCGTTCTTCGTATGGCTGGCTGGAGCTGATCGTCGGCATTTTACTGACGGTGCTCGGCATCTATAGCTTCTGCAGGCCCGTCGATTATCTGACGACCCTGATTGTGATCTACGGCATCGCCGCGCTCATTACGGGCATCGCCGATATCGTGTTCTACTGCAAGATGGAGCGGCACATCGGCTTTGCGCCGACCGTCTCTCTGGCAACCGGCGTGCTCGGCGTGATGGCCGGTCTGGTTCTGATGGTGCACCCGGGCGCGGGCCGCTGGGCCATCGGGCTGTTGTTCCCGCTGTGGTTCATCGCGCACTGCATCTCGCGTCTGACGCATCTTTCCGTCGTGCGCTTCATCGCGGGCACCACGTTCTATATCTTTGACATGATCATCAACATTCTTGGCATTGTACTCGGCATTCTGATGCTGCTCACGCCGCAGGTGACGCTGATGTCCATGAACCTTGTAATCGGGTTCTATCTTCTGCTGCTGGGCCTGGACTGCATCATTGAGGCGTGCACAAAGCTCGGTACACGCTGAGTGCTATGGAGAAGACTTTTTTTGACCTGCTGGTCACGCTGAACGAGGCGTATCTTCCGCAGCTGCACGTGATGCTGACTTCCCTGCTTCTGAACAATCCCCGGCGCTTCCGGCTCTGGCTTGTCCACCGAGAAATTCCGGACGAAAAGCTGTCGCAGCTTGGCGATTGGCTGGGCCAGAACGGCTGCGAGCTTTTTCCCGTCACGGTGCCGGATGATCTTTTTTCCAACGCGCCCATCACCGCCCGCTATCCGCAGGAGATGTATTACCGGCTGCTTGCCGGGCAGATTCTGCCGGAGACAGTCACAGACATTCTCTATCTCGATCCGGACACGCTGATTATCAATCCGGTGGAGGACCTTCTGGCTCTTGACACGGAGGGCAAAATCTTTGCCGCGGCCGCGCACACCGGAAAGACCGAGCTTGCAAACGCCGTCAACCGCCTGCGTCTTGGCACGGCCGGAGACTATTTCAACTCCGGCGTGATGATGATGAACCTGCGCCTTGCGCGCGAACGCATTGACCCGGACGATATCTTCCGCTTCGCCGCCAAACACGCAAAAGAACTGCTGCTGCCCGATCAGGACATTCTGAACTGCCTGTATGAGCACGAGATCGTCCCGGTGGACGACGCCGTCTGGAACTACGACGCGCGCAAATACAGCAGCTACTACCTCCGCTCCTCCGGCGAGCAGGACGCTGCCTGGGTCATGGCGCACACGTCCGTGCTACATTTCTGCGGCTCGGCCAAGCCCTGGAAAGAGCACTACCCTTACCGCTTCGGCATCTTGTACCGGCACTATATGCAGCTGGCCGCAAGAGAAGTATAATAGAAACCGCGCGCTGCCTCCCGCAGGCAGCGCGCCATAATTATCCATTTTTTGTATTTAAAAAACAATTTCCCTGTAAAAGACCGCAAAATTCCGGAAGCTTCGGTGCTTATCGGCATATTCTGCTTGAAATTACAAAGATCTTTGCTATAATATTCCCGTTAAGATTCCGCAAAAAAGTATCGCGCCGCTGTATACGCCGCGCAGACAGAGCTTGTCGGAGCTGACGATGCCGCTCCGGCGTTTTTTTGCGCGTTGAAAACGGGCCGGACGCTCCGGCGCAGCCATCAACAACATAGGGCAGAGCAGCCAAAAGGCTGTGACGCAAAGCTATAGGGCTGTGAAATGGCAGCCAGCTGCAAACATGATCGCAGGAAGCACTATGGATTGCAAAATCTGTAGCGCTTTTATATTTTTATGGAGAGGACGTACAGCATGAAGAAAAAGATAACGGCCACGATTCTGGCAATCCTGCTCGGTATCTTATCCATACTCTCGGTATCCGCCGCCGAAATCCCGCAGATGGACACGCCGGATTATACGGTCGCATTTTTCGCGTTTGACTGCTTCAACATGCAGGACGAAAACGGCAAGCGCTCCGGCTACGGCTATGAGATGATGCAGGGCATCTCCAAATATCTGCAGTGTACCTTCTCCTACATTGGCTACGACAAGAGCGCCAGCGAATGTGAGCAGATGCTCCGCGACGGCGAGATTGATCTCTACACCGCGGCGAAAATCACGCCGGAACGGCAGGCGGAGTTTATATTTTCCACCCACCCGTCCATCACGTTCTTTACGTGCATGAACGTGAAGGTCGGCAACACCAAAATTGTATCCGGCGATTATTCTACCTACGACGGCATCCGCATCGGTCTTCTGCAGCGCCACACCTACAACGACAAGTTCCTCGCATTTGTGGACGAAAAGGGCTTTGACTGCGAAATCGTCTATTATGACACGCCGACAGAGCTGACCAATGCGCTGATCAACGACGATGTGGACGCGCTGGTCAACAGCTACATCCGCATTCCGGAGGACGAAAAAACGGTAGAAAGCTTCGGCGAGACGCCCTACTACATCATGGCGCGCAAGGAAGACCGCGAGTTGATTGCGCAGCTGGATGAGGCCATCGACGCGATGAACGTGGAAACGCCGAACTGGCGCACGGAGCTTTATAACAAGTATTACGGTTCTAAGGAGAGTAACCGCGACTATACACCGGACGAGCTGGCGCTGCTTGCGCAGCTGCGCGCCTCCGGCGCCGTGATCCGGGCCGCCATGCGCCCGGACGCCAATCCGTATTCTTGGTTTGAAGGCGGCGAGCCGCACGGCATTGTCGTGGATATCTTCAAGGCGACCGCCGAATCTCTTGGCCTGGGCTGCGAGATTCTCCCGCTTACCACCCAGCAGGACTATGAAGACGCCATCGCATCCGGCAGCGTCGATGTCTGGATGGACAGCGACAGCTATTATGAGGACGAGGGTTCGGCCAAATATAAGCTGACGGAGCCATATCTCAGCACCACAATGTCGGTGCTGCGCATCCGGGGCGCATCAGAAAAAATTGAAACGCTGGCAACAAACAGCGGCGATATTGCCGTGCGGGAAATTATTTCCTCCGTCTGGCCTTCAGCCAATGTGATCTACGTCCGCTCACCGGAAGAATGTGGTCAGAAAGTGCTCAGTGGTGAAGCCGACGGCGCGCTACTTATGTCCTACACGGCTCAGAAGCTCGCACGCGACGATATTCAGAACCGTTTACGTGTTGACATTGTCCCTGTCGTGACTCTGGAACTGAAAATGGGCGTCAATGCCAACATCAGCTGCCACTTCTATGGGCTATGGCAAAAGGCATTGGCCAATGTTGCAGAAAACTCCAATGCAGAAATTGTACAGGACTATCTGGAACAGACGCAGACACCGACGTTGATCCAATATCTGTTTGACTATCCGATTTATCTGATCGGCTTGTTCTCGGTGCTGTTCCTGCTGCTTCTGATGTTCCTTCTGTACTGGCAGTCTCAGCAGAGCAGAAAGCATCAGGAGCAAATTTCTGGCGAACTGGCCGCTGCGCTCCAGAAGGCGGAGGACGCGACCAAGGCGAAGCAGAACTTCTTCTCCAAAATGAGCCACGACATCCGCACGCCGCTCAACGTTGTTCTCGGCATGACGCAGATTGCCCGGAAATACAAGGACAACAACGAAAAGCTGGAAAACGCGCTGAATAATATCACAACCGAGGGCAATTACCTGCTGGTGCTGATCAACTCCATTCTGGATGTCAATCAGCTTGAGCACGGAACGATTGAGCTCAACCGCCAGCCGTTCAATCCGGCGGACTGTCTCAAAGAGAGCGCGGAAATTCTGCAGCCTCTGGCAGACGACAAAGACCAAATTGTGCGCGTCGTCTGCGACTGCGAAGACCGCGTTGTCCTCGGCGATGAGAACCGCCTGCGGCAGATTCTCATCAACATCGTCTCCAACGCGATCAAGTACACCGACGCGGGTGGACACATTGATCTTTCGATGCAGTGCCTGCCGGACCACCGCTATCGTTTCATCTGCAAGGATGACGGCATCGGCATGACTGCGGAATTTGTCCAGCACATCTGCGACGACTATGCCCGCGCAGAGGACAGCCGCGTCTCCAAGACGCAGGGTACCGGCCTTGGCATGTCCGTAGTAAAGGGCTTCACGGAGTTGATGGGCGGCACGCTGGACATTCACAGCAAGCTCGGCGAAGGCTCGGTATTCATCATTGATATCCCCTTCCCCGACGCGACCGACGCGCAGCAGGAGGCCGTTCTCCATCCGTCGCAGAATGAGACCGCCATCCGGCCGCGCTTTATCGGCAGGAAGGTGCTGCTTGTGGAGGACAACGCCCTCAACGCGGAAATCGCGATGGAGCTTCTGCAGAGCATTGGCCTTCGCGTGGACTGGGCCGAGAACGGGAAGCTCGGCGTTGAGCGCTATGAGGCCTCTGCCCCCGGCGAGTATCTGTCGATCTTCATGGATATGCAGATGCCGGTGATGGACGGCGTTGCGGCGACAAAACTGATCCGGCAGAGCAGCCGCAGCGACCACGGCATTGCAATCTTCGCGATGACCGCAAACACCTTTGCCAGCGACCGGCGCAGCTGCCGCGAGGCGGGCATGGACGGCTATATCCCGAAGCCCGTGCGCATCAAGGACATCGCGGACGCGCTGAACGCTTTGACGTGAAGCGCAGCCTTTGCCGGCGGGCGGCGGATTTTGCAGAAAACACTTGCAAGTGCGCGCGCACTGTTGTATAATAACCACGATCAAAAACAGGGGAGCTTGTAGAGCAGGCTGAGAGGAAGTAATCGAACTTCGACCCTTTACCTGATGCGGATAATGCCGCCGTAGGAAGTCAAGGTTCCGATTTTTTACAGGAGGCGTCCGCCGGGCGTCTCCTGTTTTTTTATACTTTTTTGAGAAAGGAGGATCCGGCCGCGCACCGTTTTGCGCCGGGCTGAGGGGGAGCGCCCTGGGCCTTGTAGATATCAGCGATGGGAAGCCGTGTTCCGGCGTGAGAGGAAGCCAGTAAGCTTCGACCGCCTTCCATGCAGTTTTCAAAGGAAAGCTGCGCCTATTTTGAGGAAGCGACGCTGCATATCTGCCGTTTCCTACGATTTCAAAGGAGTTTTAAAGATGAAAAAAACAAATGTGAAGAAGCTGGCGGTCGCGGGTCTGTTCTGCGCGCTCGCCGTGGCTGGAAGTCTGTTTTCCTTCCCCGTGTTCGGCAGCAAGTGCGCCCCCGTGCAGCACATGGTGAACATCCTCTGCGCGGTTCTGCTTGGCCCCGGCTACGGCGTCGGCGTTGCGTTCGCCGCGTCTCTGATCCGGAACCTTCTCGGTCTTGGCAGCCTGATGGCCTTCCCGGGCAGCATGTTCGGCGCGCTTCTGTGCGGCCTTGTCTACTGGAAGAGCCATAACATTCTGGCTACGCTCATCGGTGAAGTGTTCGGCACGGCGATTCTCGGCGGTCTGTGCGCGTATCCTGTCGCGATTTTCCTGATGGGCCAGAACGCCGCCGCCATCGCATTCTATGCCTACATTGTCCCGTTCCTCGTCTCTACCGCCGCGGGCGCAATCATCTCCGCGGTGATTCTCTACAGCCTCAAAAACGCCGGCGCGCTGCACAAGATGCAGCTGAGCCTCGGCGCGTAATGAAGGAGTCCGCCATGTTCGATGCGATTTTAGCGCAGGTACGAAGCCGCAGCCCGCTTGTACACTGCATCACAAATTATGTAACAGCCAACGACTGCGCCAATATTGTCCTCGCCTGCGGCGCGTCGCCGGTCATGGCGGACGACGCGGGCGAGGTTGCAGAAATTACCGCCCGCAGCGCGGGGTTAAGCCTGAACCTCGGCACACTGAACCAGGGAAAAATTACGTCCCTGCTGCTCGCGGGGCAGACAGCGAACCGGCTTTCCAAGCCGGTTCTGCTCGACCCCGTAGGCGTGGGCGCGTCCCGGCTGCGGACCAAAACGGCCCTTCTGCTGCTCGACACCATTCATCTTGCCGTCATCCGCGCAAACGCCTCGGAAATGAAGGCGCTGTCGCTTGGCTGCGAAACGCAGCGCGGCGTGGACGCGGGCGTCTGCGACCGGATTACAGAAGAAACGCTGGACCGCTCCGTCGCCTTCTGCAAAGCCTTTTCCCGGCAGACCGGCGCTGTCATCTCCATGACGGGGCCCATTGACATCGTGGCCAATGGCGAGCGCGCCTTCTGCATCCGAAATGGCCACGAGATGATGTCCGCCGTCACCGGCACCGGCTGTCAGCTCTCGGTTCTGACCGCGGCCTTCGTGGCCGCCAATCCGGATAAGCCTCTGGAGGCGGCCGCCGCCGCGGTCTGCGCGATGGGCCTTGCCGGACAGATCGCGCACGCGCGCCTGCGCCCGCTCGACGGCAGCGGCAGCTACCGGACCTATCTCATCGACGCAATTTTCAATCTCACTCCAGATCAGCTGGAGAAAGGGGCCAAGTATGAACTGCGATAAACGTCAGATGCTCTTATATGCCGTGACCGACCGGGCCTGGACCGGACGGCAGAGCCTTTATGAACAGGTCGAATGCGCGCTCAAGGGCGGCGCGACGTGCGTGCAGCTGCGGGAAAAGCAGCTCGACGAAGCACAGTTTCTCAAAGAGGCGCGCGAGATCGGCGCGCTGTGCCGCCGCTTTGACGTGCCGTTTCTGATCAACGACAATGTGGATCTTGCCCTTGCCTGCGATGCAGACGGCGTGCACGTGGGCCAGGACGATATGGCCTGCGCGCAGGCCCGGCAAAAGCTTGGCCCGAAGAAAATCATCGGCGTCTCCGCCCACTCGGTTCAAGAGGCGCTGAGCGCCGTGCGCGACGGGGCAGATTATCTTGGCTCCGGCGCGGTGTTTGTCACCTCGACCAAGACGAACGTGCGCCCGCTTCCCCATGAGACGCTCCGGGAAATCTGCCATAGCGTCAGCATTCCGGTCGTCGCCATCGGCGGCATCACCAGAGAAAATCTTCCGCAGCTCGCCGGAACCGGCGTCAGCGGCGTCGCGCTCGTCAGCGCCATCTTCGCCGCGCCGGATATCGAACTTGAATGCCGCGCGCTGCGCGCGCTTTCTGAACAGGTGGTGCGCGCATGAAGCTCCGGGGCGCGATTTTTGACTTCGACGGCACGCTTTTTGACTCCATGTACATCTGGGATCTTGCCGGGCAGCGGTACCTGCAGACGCTCGGCCTGCGCGCGTCCGATCAGCTGCAGGAAGAAATCCGCACGCTGAGTCTATATCAGGCCGCGTGCCATATTAGGTCTTCCTATCACTTATCCAAGAGCGTGGAAGAGATTATGGACGGCATCAACGACACCGTAGAGCGGGGCTACCGCTTTGATATCCTGCCCAAGCCCGGTGTCTGCGATTTTTTAAAGACGCTGCGCAGCCGCGGCGTGAAGCTCTGCATCGCCACAGCGACCGACCGCTATCTCATTGACGCCGCGCTCGCCCGCTGCGGGATGGGCCATCTCTTTTCTGGAATCTTCACCTGCACGGAAGTTGGCGCCGGGAAGGACTCGCCGGAAATTTACCGCCGGGCACTTGCCCATCTCGGGACCGAACGTGCAAATACCCTTATTTTTGAAGACGCGCAGCACGCCGCCGCAACCGCGGCGCAGGACGGCTTTTCCGTCTGCGGCGTATATGACGCCAGCGAGCCGCAGCAAGAGGCGCTGCGGAGTGTCTGCGCGTGTTTTCTTGCAGATTATCTGCATCTGGACTCTTTCTGGAAGTTCGCACCGGCAATATAAGCCGGCCGCTTCAAGCGGCAGACCGGGGGCACCACTCTCTGCCGCTCTATAAAAATAGTGCTGAAACGAAAGGAGAACAACATGAAAACAGCATTATCAATCGCTGGCAGTGACTGCAGCGGAGGCGCCGGTATTCAGGCCGATCTGAAAACGATGACCATGAACGGTGTTTTTGCCATGAGCGCGATCACCGCGCTGACCGCGCAGAACACCACCGGCGTAAGCGCAATTCTGGAGAGCACTCCGGAATTTCTCAAGCAACAAATCGACATGATCTTTACCGACATCCGGCCCGACGCCGTCAAAATCGGTATGGTTTCGAGCAGCAAGCTCATCGACGTCATTGCCGAGCGGCTGCGGTTCTATGAAGCCAAAAACGTCGTTGTCGATCCCGTCATGGTCGCAACCTCCGGCGCGCGGCTATTGGAAGCGGAAGCTGTCGACACGCTCAAACGAGAGCTCCTGCCGCTGGCCGCCGTCATTACTCCGAACATTCCCGAGGGCGAAATTCTCTCCGGCATGGAGATTCACACCGAAGCGGACATGGAAACTGCCGCCGAAGCCATCTCCAAGGCCTACGGCTGCGCCGTTCTGTTAAAGGGCGGGCACAGCGTGAACGACGCCAACGATCTTTTATACGCAGACGGCACGCACGTCTGGTTCCGCGGCAAGCGTATCAACAATCCCAACACCCACGGAACCGGCTGCACGCTCTCGTCTGCCATCGCGGCCAATCTTGCAAAGGGCTTTGATCTGGAAACCTCCATCCGCCGCGCCAAGGACTATATTTCCGGCGCGCTGGCCGACATGCTGGATCTTGGACGGGGCAGCGGACCGATGAACCATGCGTTCTGCCTGCCCGAAAACTGCAAAGAGGAGGCTGTGTGACATGGAAGAAAGACGCACATCTGTATTTGAAAACGGTCTGATCTGGTTTGGCGCCGCGGTCTCCATCGCGGAAATCCTGACCGGTACATACTTTGCGCCCCTTGGCTTCTCTCAGGGCCTGCTCGCCATTCTGGTGGGCCACGTCATCGGCTGCGCCATGCTGTTTTTGGCCGGTCTCATCGGCGGCAAGGTCCGCAAGAGCGCGATGGAAACGACCAAGCTGAGCTTTGGCAGCAAGGGCGGCCTGCTGTTTTCCATTCTCAACATTGTCCAGCTCGTCGGCTGGACCGGCATTATGATCTATGACGGCGCGCTGGCCGCCAACGGCGTGCTCGGCATCGGCAACTGGGTCTGGTGCGTGCTCATCGGCGCGCTGATTCTCGTCTGGATTCTCATCGGCATTGAAAATCTCGGCAAGCTCAACACCGTTGCCATGGCGGCTTTGTTCCTGCTGACGATTGTTCTGAGCGTCGTCATCTTCCGCAGCGGCAACATTCAGTCCGTTTCGGACGGCAGCCTGAGCTTCGGCGCGGCTGTGGAGCTTTCCGTCGCAATGCCGCTTTCGTGGCTGCCGCTCATCAGCGACTACACCATGCACGCCGAAAAGCCCGTCAAAGCAACTGCCGCCAGCGCCGCAATCTACGGCGTGGTCAGCTGCTGGATGTATCTGATCGGCATGGGCGCGGCCATCATTACAGGCGAGTCCGACATCGCTGCGATTCTCGTCAAAGCCGGTCTTGGCATTGTGGGTCTTCTCATCATCGTCTTCTCCACCGTCACGACTACCTTCCTTGACGCCTACTCCGCCGGTATCTCCGCCGAGTCCGTTTCCGCAAAAATCCGCGGCAAATGGGCGGCCGTCGTCGTGACCATCATCGGAACCATCGGCGCGATTTTACTGCCGCTGGATGATATCACAGACTTTTTGTATCTGATCGGTTCGGTCTTTGCGCCCATGATTGCCGTCCAGATTGCAGACTTCTTCCTGCTCAAGCAGGGCAACTGCCGCAAGCCCTTCCAGGTGAAAAACCTCGTCATCTGGGCCATCGGCTTTGTCGCCTACCGGCTTCTGATGCAGGTGGACTTCGTCCTCGGAAATACCCTGCCCGATATGGTTCTGACCATCGCATTGTGCCTGATTGCCGGAAAGGTTGGCAAAAAACAGTCCGTCTAACAAGCAATAAATATGTACGGCAGCCCCTATTCTGTCCAGAATCCGGACAGAATAGGGGCTTGTTTTTTCCGGCATATTGCGCGCCGCAGGGGCTGCATCACGTCATGACATCCATCAGTTCCAGCACGGCGCGCTGCTGCGCGGGGCTCAGGCAGTTCCATTTGCGCAGCATCTCGCGCTGCGGCGGCGTCAGCACCACGCAGTCCTCTCCATCGGCAAAAAACTGCGCCAGCGTCATGCCGAAGGCCGCGCAGATCTTCTCCAGAGAAGCAAACGAGGGCGTCATATTCTTCTTGTACCACGAGGAGATGGTCGACTGCGGAAGCCCCGAGCGCTCGGCGAGCTGATATTCTGACCATCTTCTTGCTTTGCGATTGTTTGTAATCAGTTTCAAAACATCCGTCACGCTGCCACCACCCACGATTTTTCGTTTATTATACTTTGAAAAATCGTTGTATTTTAATCCTAATTATCGTATTATTTACCGCGAGAATCGTTATTATGTCAGATTCTTGTACTGTTCAAACTATTTTTGCAAAGACAAAGCTGGGGCCAAACGAAAAAATGCCCGGCACAGCATGCTGTGCCGGGCATTAGACTGCCAAAAATCTATCGCTTTTTTGATAGCTCCAGCCGCTCGATGAGCTTCCCCCGCTTCGATCGCGTGTCGCCTTCGATGTGGAGCTTCGCATACATCTGGTTGAGATACTGCTTGACCGTCCCCTCTGAGAGATACAGCTCGTTTGCAATCTCCCGGTTCGTCCGCCGCTGGGACAGCAGCTGCGCAATGCGCCATTCGCGCTCGGTCAGGCCCTCCGGCCGCTGCGGCTGCAAGCAGATTGCGCGGCATTTTGCCTCATACGCTTCTCCCAGCGCGCAGATGCACGCGGCAAGCGGCCCGGCCGTGCATGTTCCGGATGCAAGCAGCGGCTGCAGATAGCGGTAATTTTCAACAAACGGCAGCCAGAAACCGTCCTGCTCCGCGTCCTGCAACGCGCGCGAAAGCAGCTGCGCGGCCTGTTCCCGGTTTCCAAGCTGCAGAAAGCTCGCGGCCATCTGAATCCGCACGTGCAGCGCCACAAGCGCGTAGTGCATCGCCTCGCACCGCGCAAGAAGCGCCTGCGCCCGGCCGATGAGCTTTGCGTACGCCCCCTGCGCCAGATACACCTGGTTTTCAATCAGCTCAACCATCGGCCGCCCGGGCGCAAAAATATTGATTTCCGACAGACGGTGCTCGCGGAACACTTCCGGAATCTCCGATACCGCGCCGCAAAGCGCCGCATAATAGGCGCAGATACTCTCAAAGACCGGCATCAAGGCCACCTCGCGTCCCTGCAAAAGCGCTGCGCGATGCGATTGCATATCGTACTGCGGCAGGCCATCGATGCACAAAGACAATCGCAGCTGCAAAAAATCGCAGCAGAGCGTCATATTCTCCTGCGGGCAAGTTTCAATCGCCGCGCGGGCACGCTCCAGCGTGATCTGCGCCTCGTCAAAGCTGCCCTGCATGAAGTGCGCCTCCGCCGCCATCACGAGCTCGGCGCCCATGCCGTGGCCGTTTGTGATGCGGTAATAGTGCGGCATGCACTCGTTCATCTCCTGAAGCTCGCCCGCGAGCTCTCCCGGCGCGCGGTAATACATCATCAGGACCGACGGCGAGCCAAACGTCCAGCTTCCGCTGTTGCGGATGGTCACGGCCGGGCGCGTCATTTGCCGGCTGGCGCTGCGGTGCAGGCGGCTCATCTCGGTAATGTCGTTGTACATGAGAAAGCTCATGATGAGGTCGCACTCGCCGCGAAGGTTCCCGCGTTCGCGCTCCGGCATAGCGGCGTCCGCTTCTATGGCGGACGCCAGAAGCGCCTTGAGCTCCAGCATTTTGGGGATCTGCCGCCAGGTGAACATCCGGCGCATCAGCACCAGAATGGCCGTCGGGTGGCGCATCAGGGTCTCCGGCGGACAGGCGTCGAGTCTGCGCAGAAGCTCGTCCGGCTTGTATGCGGAAAGAAGGCTTCCCGCGTCCTTCTCTACAACCGTCAGCGCCGCGTCCATGTTCCCGGCTGCATCAAACGCGCCCAGCGCGTGCAGATACTGCCCGTGCGCGCTGTACCACCGGCCATAGCGGTCCCAGTAGCGCCGCTGTGTTTCCGGCGCAAGCGCCAGAAACGTCCGCTTCGCGCAGGCCTTCATCATATGGTGGAACCGGAAGCTCACGCCGCCCGGCAGGCGCGTGACAAAGGCGTTGCGCTCGGTCAGATCCGCAAGAATCGCAGGCGTGTCCTCGTTTTCGGTCACGAAGCGCGCCATTTCCTGCGTAAACTCATCGGCAAGGCCCATCACGGCCAGAAATTCCTGCCGCGCGGGGCTCAGCGGCGCGATCATCGCCGCCGTAAACATTTCGTAGATGTCTGATTCTCCGTCCGGCAGACTCCCACGCTCATACAGCGCGCAGAGGTTCAGATAGATTGCCGAGAACCAGCCCTCACTCGACTGCGCCAGGGCCTGCACCTGTCCGCCCGTCAGATCCGTGCCGCAGCGGTGAGCATAGATGGCAAGTTCCTCCGGCTGAAGGCGCAGCTGCTCGGCGCCGATGCGGTAGAGCCGGCCTCCGAGTCTGACAATCTCCGCGTCCTGCAGGATTCTGTCGCGGCTGGCCGCAATCAGATGGACATTTTCAGGCAGCTTTCCCGCCAGCATCGCAAGAAACGCCCCCAAACGCGCATCGGGCAGCAGGTGGCAGTCGTCGAGAAAAATATCATACTGTGTCCGGCCGGAGAGCGTGCGGCACAGAAGCTCGCACAAAAGCCCCGCGCCTGCCGGGTCTTCCGGGCAGGGATAGTCCTCCAAAAACGGAAGCCCGGCATATGAAAACGCGTCCTGCACGCTCCGCCAGAGCATCGGCAGGCTGTCAGAATAGATGCTGATCCGGACCGGCACGGCGCCCGCCTCGCGCACGCGCGCAGATAAGTACCAGCTGACCGCCGTCGTCTTGCCATAGCCCATGGGCGCAATGACCGTCGTCAGCGCGCACGCGGCCATGGGCCGCAAAAACGCCTGCGCGCGTTCGGAAATATAGATTGTATTCAGACCGGG
This sequence comes from uncultured Oscillospiraceae bacterium, assembly GCA_934643765.1. Lineage (GTDB taxonomy): Bacteria > Bacillota > Clostridia > Oscillospirales > Oscillospiraceae > CAG-170. Next base: position 324 of record CAKUCT010000023.1, on the reverse strand, counting down.
CCTGCGCTTGGGCATGTCGCTTCCTCTTTCTCCGGGCGCGTCGCGCGGCCAGGGCTCTGCTCCCCGGCCGAATGCTTCCCGGCGCTTTCTGGTGATTCTGTCTCTATTTTAGCGTTTTTTGCCCCGCACCGCAACCTAAAAAACCGGCAGGCGGGATTTTCCCGCCTGCCGGTTCAGACTTCGTCAGACTTTGAACGGATTTTCAATTTTATACTTCGACTAACTCGTATTCGCGCGAGCCGACGCCAAGCGCCGCCGCCGAGGCGACGGTACGCGTACCGTTGCGGCTTTCAATGCGCTCGATCAGATGTGCCTTGCCAGGAT